>CAMELY010000051.1 GCA_945926565.1 uncultured Clostridia bacterium
ATAGTCCTGGAAGAAGTTCATCAGGTCGGTGCCGGCGGCATTTTTGGCGGTCACCACCAGGCCGGCCTCACCGGCCAGCTGGGTCTCATAGCCGGCCTCCAGGCCGTAGGCGCCCCCGTTATCGTTGGTAAAGCCGATGATCTGGGCGGCCAGGTTGGCGTAGGGGTAGTACCGCTTGGTGTTGGGCTGGAGGTAGATGCAGCCGGAGAGGCTGTAGGACTCCATCAACTCCCGAATCTGATCCTCAGTATCCCGGTCCACCTTGATGGCCAGACGCTGATATTGGCTGGTGGTCTTTTGGCACTTGGCCCGGAGATCGCTTTCATTCAGATCCAGAATCTGAGCAAGGTTGGTACAGACCACATCCTCCACGTCCCAGTTGTAGGGGGTGATGGCCTCTTCCACTGCCTTTTTCAGGTTCTCCTGGTCGTCCTTGTTCTCTTTTTCAGCCTTCCCCTCGGCGGCCTCCTTTTTCGCGTCCAGCTCCGCCTGTTTGTCCACAATCGCCTTGGGGGAGATGATGACGTCATAGGCGGTGGAGCTGATGGCCAGCACGTTGCCGTTGGCGTCATAGATGGTGCCCCGGGAGGCAGAGACGGACAGCTCGGAGGTCTGCTGGTCAATGGCTTTCTCCTCCAGCTTGTCATGATTCACAATCTGAATCTGATACAGCTGCCAGATCAGTGGGAGGAAGATGGCCAGGCCGAAGACCACCATCAGCTTGACTGTCCGGCTGAACACCAGACGGTTGGCCGCCTTGCCCGCCTCCCGGATTTTACGCTCTTTGTTCACGAGATCACTGCCTTTCCAGTGGCTGGTTCCACCTTGGGATAAAAAAGGCGCAAGAAAAATTATTTTTCTCACGCCTTGTTGGTTCATTCTCTTTTGGCTGCGCCCTTCACTCTATGTATACCGTCCCGGGGTTATTCCGTCAGGCTCTTCCAGAGATCCTTCAGGCTCTGCAGCAGACTGTTCTCCCCCGACTGGCTGTAAACCACGGCGTTGTCCGGTTCGGAGAGATCCACATAGATCTTCTGGTCGCTGCGGGCTTCGGACAGCTGTCCGCCGGCGCTGGCCACCGCCGCCTGGAGGGTGCCCTGGTCAAAGATCTCCTCATACTGGGCCCGCAGGCGGGTCTCCTCCGCCTCCAGGGTGGCCAGCTGATCCCGGGCGTCCACCGTCTGGGCATAGATGGCATTGAGCTGGCTGTAGCCCACGATGATCATCACCGCCATCAGAGCCGCCGCCAGGAAGCCCACCGCGGGCAGCAGGCTGTACTCCTCCTTGGGCCGGAGGGCCACCTTGACCCGGGTCTGCACCTGCGCCTGAGCCCGCTTGCGGGGGCGAACCAGGGGCAGCTCCTGGAGCTGGGGGCCCCGGCGGCTGGGTGCGGTATTGAACCGGCCGGTGTCATAGGCCACATTGCCATAGGTTTGATTGCGTTTGACAGCAGAAGCCATACTTGCGCCTCGTTTCTCAATCGTGTAACTTCCCTCAGCACTTCTCGCAGACACGCAGCTTGGCGCTGCGGGCTCTGGGGTTCTCCTCCAGCTCTGCCGGGGAGGGAAGGATGGGTTTTCTCGGTGTCAGCCGGACCTGAGGCCGGTTGCCGCAGACGCACACCGGAAACTCCGGCGGGCAGGTGCAGCCCCGGGCGGCCTGGGCCATGGCGGTTTTGACGATGCGGTCCTCCAGGGAGTGGAAGGAGATGACGCACAGCCGTCCGCCGGGGTTGAGCCGGGGAATGACCGCCTCCATGGTGTCGGCGATGGCGCCCAGCTCGTCGTTGACGGCGATACGCAGGGCCTGAAAGCTGCGCTTGGCCGGATGCTGCTTTTCCCGGAGGGCCTGAGCCGGCATGGCGGAGCGGATGATCTCCACCAGCTCCAGGGTGGTGCGGATGGGGGCCTTGTCCCGCCGGCGGCAGATGGCCGCCGCAATCCGGGGGGAATAGCGCTCCTCACCGTACCGGCTGAGGATCTGCCGCAGCTCCTCCTCCGGCCAGGTGTTGACCACCTCTGCCGCCGTCAGAGCCTGAGTCTGATCCATGCGCATATCCAGCGGCGCGTCCTGCATGTAGGAGAAGCCCCGGCTGCCGTCGTCCAATTGGGGAGAGGAGACGCCCAGATCCAGCAGAATGCCGTCCACGCCGGCAATGCCCAGCTCGTCCAGCACCTGGGGAATCTCCCGGAAGTTCCGGTGCGCCAGGGTCACCCGGTCCAGCAGGGGGCCGAACCGGCCCGGCGCCGCGTCCAGAGCCGCCTGATCCTGATCAATGCCGATGAGCCGCCCGGTGGTCAGCCTGGCCGCCACCTCTCTGGCGTGGCCCGCCCGACCCAAGGTGCCGTCCACATAGACGCCTTCCGGCCTGATGCACAGCCCCTGCAGGCATTCCGCCAGCAGCACCGGACGATGGGTCAACTCTGCCATAGCGCAGCCATCCAGCCTTTCCGTCTCCTCATTTTGTACCGCCGGTCTCCCGAAAGTACCATTAGTGGTAGTATAATTCTTTTGTTCCAAAATTGCAACCCCTTGTTACCAATTTTTCTAAGGAATTTCCCCCGTTTTTTGCGGCTAAAAGCGCTATTTTCATCAGTAATTTTTCGTTTTGAAAGAATCAAGTTGCAAAAACATCCGGTTTGCGCCCCTTTTTCCGGGCAACGGGGCGGAATTATGTTAATTACGGAAACCGGGCGAAGCCGCTGGCTTTTCCGCGGAAAAAGGGGGGAAACAGAAAAACAGAGGCAGCTGCCCATTGCTGCCTCTGTTCTGGAGGGAATTTGAAGTTTCGGGTGCAGAGGATCAATCCTCGTCCTTCTCCGCGTCGTAGGCCACGTTGGCGGAGCTGGAGGACTGCCGGGGCGCGCCCATGCCGGCCACAGCCCGGAACTTGGACCGGGACTGGCGGATCTCGTTGAGGGCCACATTGACGGCGTCCTCGGTGCGGCGCATGGCGTCCTCGCAGTAGTCGTTGGCGGCCCGCTTGAGGTCCTCAGACCGCTTCTCCGCCTGGGCGGTGACGCGGGCGGCCTCGGCCCGGGCCTGACGGACGATCTCGTGCTCGTCCACCATCTGCTTGGCCTTGTCGATGGCCTGCTGGCGGATGTGCTCGGCGTCGGTCTTGGCGCCGTCCAGATACTCGTTGCGGGTGGTCATCAGCTTCTTCGCCTCGCTGAGCTCAGCGGGGAATTTATTGCGGATCTCGTCGAGGATGTCCAGGGCGTCGTCCCGGTTGATGCGGCAGGTGCCGCCCAGACCGCCCTTCGCGTCGTCGATCATGCGGTAGAGCATATCCAGCAGTTCAGTCACTCCATTTGCCATAGGGTTCAACCATCCTTTTCTTCATCGGTCGGCCGGACTGTCCGGCTCAGCTGTGCTTCTATTTTCGCCTGCACCTGATCGGCGATCTCCTCCGGGACAAAGTCCTGGAGGGGCACCCGGTACATGGCCAGCTCCTTGGTGATGCTGGAGCTGAGGTAGGTATAGTTCTGACGGGCGGAGAGGAACATGGTCTCCAGGCCCGGATTCAGCTTGCGGTTGATCATGGCCATCTGGAACTCCTTCTCGAAGTCCGACATGGCTCGCAGGCCCTTGACCACGCAGCTGGCCTGCCGCTGGCGGGCGTAATCCGCCAGCAGTGCGGAGGAGGCGTCGATCTCCACATTGTCCAGCTCCCGGGTGACCTGGCGCAGCAACTCCACCCGCTCCGGCGGGGTAAACAGTCCGGTCTTCTCCGCGTTGACCATGACGCAGACGATCAGCCGGTCAAACTGGGCGGCGGCCCGCTTGATGATGTCCAAGTGGCCCCGGGTCACCGGATCAAAGCTGCCGGGATAGATCGCGGTTCTCATTGGGCAGACCCGTCCTTTCGGTAGAGGGTAAGCTTGATCTTTCCGTACCGGTAGGACTTATCCTTGCGATAGGGAGCAGAAAGGGCGGGCAATTCCTTTTCTGCCCGGCTTTCACAGATGATTATACCATTTTCGGAAAGGATGTCAATTGCGGCGATGGTTTTTAATGCACTTTCCAGCAGATCCGTGTCATAGGGAGGGTCCAAAAAGATCAAATGGAAGGGCTCTTTCTGCTTTTTCAGCCAATTCAGGGAGTCTTCCTGAATTACCCTTGCATTTTTTTCCAGACCGGTCTCCCGCAGATTGCTGCGGATCAGCGCCGCCGCGTCCCGCCTCCGGTCCAGAAAGACGCACTGGGCCGCTCCCCGGCTGAGGCACTCGATGCCCAGCTGTCCGGTGCCGGCAAAGAGATCCAGCACCCGCCGGCCCTCGATGTCAAACTGGATAATATTGAACAGCGCCTCCTTCACCCGGTCGGTGGTGGGACGGGTCTCCATGCCGGAGAGCTCGCCCAGCCGCTTGCCCCGGGCAACGCCTGTGATCACTCGCATTGGGATTCTCCTTTCTCCTGTTGGGGGTGGAAGTGGAGCCACACCGCCCGGGCGGTATTTTTCGGCACCGCCTGGGCCAGCTGCTCCTCCGTGGCGCCCGCAATTGCCTTCACCGTCTTGAAGTGACTGAGCAGCGCCTTTCGCCGGGCCTCCCCCACCCCGGGAATCTGCTCCAGGCCGGAGGCCACCGTCTGTCTGGCGTGGCTCTCCCGGTGGAAGGTGATGGCAAACCGGTGGGTCTCCTCCTGAATCCGGCCCACCAGACTGAACAGGGCCTGGTTCTGCTGGATGCCGATCTCCCGGCCGTTTTCCGCCACCAGGGCCCGGGTGCGGTGGCGGTCATCCTTGACCATGCCGAACACCGGAACCTCCAGCCCCAGCTCCTCCAGCACCTTGAGAGCCACCCCCACCTGGCCCTGGCCGCCGTCCATGAGGATCAGGTCGGGCAGGGCGTCAAACTTTTCGTCCCCCTCCAGATATCGGCGAAACCGCCGGGTGAGCACCTGCTCCATGGAGGCGTAGTCATCGGGATGCTCCATATCCCGGAGCTTAAAGCGGCGATAGTCCTTTTTCAGCGGCTTTCCGTCCTGAAACACCGTCATGGAGGCCACGATATTGCTGGCGCCGGTGTTGGAGATGTCGTAGGCCTCGATGCGCTCCGGGGCTTTGTCCAGCCCCAGGGTGCGGCCCAGCAGCTCCAGCAGCTTGTTCTGCCGCTCCTGGGCGGTGGTGGCCCGGTCCGCCTCGTCCAGAGCGGTGCGCTCGGCCAGCTGGATCAGGTTGACCCGGTCTCCCCGCTTGGGCACCGTCAGAGTCACCTTGCGCCCAGCGGTCTGGCTGAGCAGCTCCCCCAGCTCCTCCACATCCTCAAAGCTCCGGGGCAGCAGCACCTCTTTCGGCAGGGCGCTCCGGTTCAGATAGTACTGCTTGACCAGGGTGGAGACAATCTCCCCGGTATCCTCCTCCATGGGCGTGGGCAGCACCTGGGTGTCCCGGTCGGTGAGAGAGCCAGAGAGGAAGTGGAGCACCACAAAGCAGCTCTTGGCGGCGCCCCGGTAAAAGCCCACCACGTCGGTATCCGCCCGGGAGGCGGCCACCACCCGCTGCCGGGTGCCCAGCAGCTCGATGGCCTGGAGCCGGTCCCGGTACTCCGCCGCCGCCTCAAAGCGCAGCTCCTCCGAGGCACGGAGCATCTCGCTCTTGAGCTCCTGCTCCACCTGGGAGAACTTGCCCTCCAGCAGCCGCACCGCCTGATAGATCCGCTCCCGGTAGTCCGCCTGGGTCAGCTTGCCCTGACACCAGCCGTCGCAGATGCCCAGATGGTGGTTGAGGCAGGGCCGCTCTTTGCCGATGTCCCGGGGAAACTGCCGCCGGCAGGTGGGCAGGCGCAATGCGTTGCAGATGGCCTTGATGCACTCCGCCGTGGCGTTGCGGCCGCCGTAGGGGCCGAAGTACCGGGCGTTGTCCTTGCCGGGCTTTGACACCATGGAAAACCGGGGATAGTCCTCGTTGGACAGGCGGATATAGGGATAGCCCTTGTCGTCCTTCAGGAGGATATTGTACCGGGGCTTGTGCCGCTTGATGAGGGAGTTTTCCAGCACCAGGGCCTCAAACTCGCTGGAGGCCAGCAGGTAGTCGAAGTGGTCGATCTGGGCCACCATGGCCCGGGTCTTGGCGTTGTGGCTGGCCAGGTCGGCGAAATACTGGCTCACCCGGTTTTTCAGCGCCCGGGACTTGCCCACATAGATCACCTGACCGGTCTCGTCCATCATAATATAGACCCCCGGCCCCAGGGGCAGGGAATGGGCCTTTTGCTTCAGCTCTTCTTTCGTCATAAGCAGTTGCGAAAAGAGCACCCCACGGTGTCATCCATGGCGTGCTCTCTCTGATGTCTTGTCGTTTTGGAAGCTTACTGATTCAGGCCTTCGGCCAGCAGCGCCACCAGGCTGTCGATGGCTTCCGCCTCGTCCACGCCGTCGGCGATGAGGGTGATCTCAGTTCCCTGAACCACACCCAGAGACAGGACGCCCAGCAGGCTCTTGGCGTTGACACGGCGCTCGTCCTTTTCCATCCAAATGGAGCTCTTGAACTCGTTGGCCTTCTGGATAAAGAAGGTGGCAGGACGGGCATACAGGCCCACCTGGTTATTGACAACAGCTTGTTTCACAGTCATAAGTGATACCCCCAAGGCACTGTCTGTAATGATACCTTATCATAGCAGATTTAAACTATTCCCGTCAACGTCATTTTTACCAAATTTCCCTGTTTTTCCACCCGTCCTAAAACATTTTACCGCATAAACCTGCTGAAACAATTTGCTTTTATCCATCATTTCCCGAAAAACGGGTGGAATTTTCTGTCAAACGGCCTGTGGGCCCGTTTTTCTCACCGCAGCTCCACCACGGTGACGCCATTCTCTCCCTCCCCGAAGCGGCCGGGACGGAAGCTCTTGACATACTTGCAGGTGCGCAGATGCTGCTGCACCGCCTGGCGCAGGGCGCCGGTGCCCTTGCCGTGGATAATGGTCACCGTCTGCAGCCGGGCCATGACGGCGTCGTCCAGGAATCGGTCGATGACCCCCTGGCACTCGTCGCACATCATGCCCCGGATATCCAGCTCCGGCCGGGCGCCGGCAGAGCGGATGGTGTGCTCCACCCGGCTGGCCATCTTCCGGGCCTGGGCCTGGGCGTTGGTCTTCTGGCCCTCCAGCACCCGGACCTCCTCCTGTTTGGCGGTGACGGTCATGATGCCCGCCTGGAGCCGGAGGGTGCCGTCCTTGTTCACCGAGAGCACCTGAGCTTTGGTGCCCACCTTGAGCAGCTCCACTGTGTCCCCCGCCTGGGCAGGCCGGGTGGGGGGCGCCGCCTCCTTCTGGGTGGGGGCCAGCCTGTCCGCCGTCTGGTTGATGGTGCGGCGCAGCTCCGCCCGGCGCTGGTTCTCCTCCTGGGCGGAGAGCTCCTTCCGGTCCCGCTTTTTCATCTCGTCCAGCTGGTGGAACACCTGGTTGGAGACGGTGCGGGCCTCGTTAAGGATGGACTCCGCCTCCCGGCGGGCGGCCTCGGTGACCTTGGCCCGCTCGGTCTCCATCTGACGGCGGTACTCCGCCGCCTTCTCCGCGTCCGACTCCATGGAGGCCCGGAGGCGCTGAGCCTCCTCTTTCGCCTGCTCCATGGCCTGGCGCTGCTGCTCCAGCTGGGTGAGCACGTCCTCAAACTGGACATTCTGCCGGTCGATGCGGCTGCTGGCGTGGTCGATGACGTGCTCCGGCAGGCCCAGCCGCCGGGAGATGGCAAAGGCGTTGGACTTGCCGGGGATGCCGATGAGCAGCCGGTAGGTGGGCTTCAGGGTCTCCACGTCAAACTCGCAGGAGGCGTTCTCCACCCCCGGCTCCAGCATGGCGTAGGTCTTTAATTCCGCGTAGTGGGTGGTGGCCGCCACCCGGGCTCCCAGGCTCCGGGTCTCCTCGATGATGGCCACCGCCAGAGCGGCGCCCTCCACCGGGTCGGTGCCGGCGCCCAGCTCGTCGTAGAGCACCAGGGTGCCTTCCCCCGCCTCCTCCAGGATGCCCACAATGGTGGTGATATGGGAGGAGAAGGTGGAGAGGGACTGCTCGATGGACTGCTCGTCGCCGATGTCCGCCAGCACCGATTGGTACACCGGGCAGCAGCTCCCCTCCCCCACCGGGATATGGAGGCCGCACTGGGTCATGAGTACCAGCAGGCCCAGGGTCTTGAGGGTCACCGTCTTGCCGCCGGTGTTGGGGCCGGTGATCACCAGGGTGTCAAAGGTAAGGCCCAGATTCACGTCAATGGGCACTACCTTCTTGCCGTCCAGCAATGGGTGCCGGGCCTTTTTAAAGTTCAGGGAGCCGTCCCGGGTAAGCTGGGGGGAGATGGCCTCCATCTGATAGGACAGCTTGGCCCGGGCGAAGATGAGATCCAGGGAGACCAGCAGGTCATAGTCGATGAGAATGTCCTCCCGGTGATCCGCCGCCTGGGCGGAGAGGGCGGCCAGGATCCGGGCGATCTCCTTCTCCTCCTTGGCGTAGAGCTCCCGCAGTTCGTTGTTGGCCTTCACCGCCCCCATGGGCTCGATGAAGTAGGTGGAGCCGGAGGCGGACACGTCGTGGACCAGGCCGGGGACGCTACCCTTGCACTCCGCCTTCACCGGCACCACAAACCGGTTCTGCCGGATGGTGACGATGGGCTCCTGGAGATATTTGGCGGCGGAGGAGGAGATCAGCTTCTGCAGCACCTCCCGGGCCTTGCCGGAGGCCGCCCGGATTTTCCGGCGGATGTCGGCCAGCTCGGGGCTTGCGCTGTCGGCGATCTCCTCCTCGGAGAGGATGGCGCCGAAGATCTGATCCTCCAGATATTTATTGGGGTTGAGGGAGCGGAAGAGCTGGTCGATGCAGGTCTTGTGCTCCCCGTCTCCCAGGCAGGCCTGGGCGTTCCGGGCGCAGCGGAGCACGCCGCCCACATCCAGCAGCTCCCGGGGGTTCAATGCGCCTCCCAGGCTGGCCCGCTGGAGGGCGGCCTCCACCGGCCGCAGCTCCCCGAAGCCGGGGGTATGGCCCAGATCCATCATGGACCGGGCGGCGGAGGTCTCCGCCTGGAGGAGGGCCACCTCCTCCGCGTCCACACTGGGCCGCAGCTTCCGGGCCCGCTCCTGGGCCGCCTCGCTCACCGCCTGGTGGGCCAGCAGCTCCAGCACCTGGGGCAGCTCCAGGGTGTGGATGGATTTTTCAAATAAATCAGTCATCTTTTTCAATAGAATCCTTTCAGCTTTCTCGGTTATAGATGGGCCGGATCTTCTCCCGGTTCCCGCCGATGAGAAACACGGCAGCCAGCAGGTTGAGCACCATAAAGAGGGCGACTACCAGCCGCTCCTCCAGTACGGTGGAGAGGGCTCCGGAGATCAGCTCGCCCAGCAGGCAGCCC
>CAMELY010000052.1 GCA_945926565.1 uncultured Clostridia bacterium
ACCTCCCCATCTTCCAGAACAGAGACCCCAAGGAGGCCATCGCCCTGACAGAGCGGGCCGTCCAGACAGGCGTCCGGGCCATCCGGCGGACAGCCGGCACGGGGCAGGCCGTGGTCTCCGGAGCCTCCGTCTCCGGCATGTCCGCAATCCCTTCCGCCTCCTCTGCCCCAGCGGAGGTCTCCGCTCCCGGGTGGAGCGTCTCTCAGATTGTCACCCTGCTCTGGCTGGCGGGCATTCTCTGCATTCTGCTCTAGAACGGCTATCAGCTGCTCCGGCTCTGCCTCCGCACCCGCACCTCCGTCCGGACGGAGGGCAATGTGTGGGAGAGCGATCAGATTCCCGGCCCCTTTATTCTGGGGCTGTTCCGGCCCAGAATCTACCTGCCCGCCGGGCTGGAGGGCACTGCCCGGGCCTGCGTCCTGGCCCATGAGCGCCATCACCTCCGGCGGCATGACCCCTGGGTAAAGGCCCTGGCCTTTTGCATCCGCACCCTCCACTGGTTCAACCCCGCCGTCTGGCTGGCGGTCTGGGCCATGGAGGAGGATATGGAGCTCAGCTGCGATGAGGGGGCATTGTCCCGCCTGGAGGGGGACTGCCGTCAGGACTACAGCCGCACTCTGCTGGCCCTGGGGGCCAACCGCCGGGACTTCGGCCCCGCTCTGGCCTTCGGCACCCCTGCGGTGAAGCAGCGGATTCTCCATGTGCTGAGTCTGAAAAAGGCGGGCCGGGCCACCATTGTTCTGGCTCTGGCGGTGCTGCTGACGGCGGGGCTAACCTGCTGCACCAGCGCCAGTACCGGAGGTTGGGTTCAATTGAGCAACAGCGGCGGCTATACCTACAAAATGCCCAGCGGCACCAAAAGCTTCGCCGTCTATTACGAGGAGCAGATAGACGGCCGCACCGTCAACCAGGAGGTGAGTGTCTACGGCGATGTAGGACAGGTCAACGGTATGTTCCCGTCCAAGGGTAG
Source organism: uncultured Clostridia bacterium (assembly GCA_945926565.1). Lineage (GTDB taxonomy): Bacteria > Bacillota > Clostridia > Oscillospirales > Oscillospiraceae > Onthomonas. The sequence continues at coordinate 971 of CAMELY010000052.1, forward strand.
CTTTAACATCCAGATCGACACCAATGGCAGCTATATCTGGACGGACAACAACGGCGTAGGTACCCGCAGAGCCCTCTCATTAGAGACCGCCGAGCTTTTCGCCCAGGCGGACAGCACCGGCGGCGGCTACCCGGCGGAGCGGGTGCCCCTGGCTCTGGATGAGCCAACCGAACTGTTTACCATGACGGCGGAGCAGGACGGAGCTCCCACCGCCCAGGTGATCTGCTATCTCTATCCCTCCTCCCAGTCTGAGGAGGAAGCCTACGACCTGCTCACGGGAGCTGACTATGCCAAGCAGCTCTATGCGGCCCGAGTGCAGTATGTGGGTGACAACAGCGCCGTGGGGGCGCTCCGCAATGTGGTTGTCGCGAACGACGTCTATCAGGACTGCACCATGGAGCTGTTTACCGGCGAGGAGCCCTATGGCCTGGCCCTCCACTTCACCGCCCCGGAGGGCTGGATGGGCAGCGGGGAGGAGCTGGCTCAGGCGGAGCAGGAGGCCCTCCGCAACGGCATTCTCATGCTGGCACTGATTGACAATGCGGAATACTATGAGCAGGACCTCAATGGCTCTGATCCCTTCCACATGACGTTGGGGGACGCCGAGGCTCTGTTGGGGGTTGACGATCTGAAGTCCTATGGACAGAGTGAGCCGGGCGTCGCGGAGCTGCTGGAGCGGTTCGGCCAGCTGCTGGACGAAGAGGGACATCTGTTTTCCCTTCCGGAGCCGGAGACGGCGGAGACCGCCGCCGCGAATTGACACCTCCCCCCGCCCATGCTACCATAATGAAAGATCATTTTTCGGGAGGCCTCTGCCATGGACTGGAACCGCGTCACCCACACCCTGAACACCCGTCCGCCCCGTCCCATCGGACAGGGCCGTCCCTCCGCCGTTCTGGCACTACTGGCCGGAGACCGGCTGGTGCTGGAGGTGCGGGCCAAAACCCTCCGCCACCAGCCGGGAGAGATCTGCCTCCCCGGCGGCGGCCTGGAGCCGGGGGAGTCCCCCACCGCCTGCGCCCTCCGGGAGACCCGGGAGGAGCTGGGCATCCCGGAGGAGGCGCTTCAGGTGGCAGGGCTCATGGACTTTCTCCTCCACTCCAATGGCCGGGTGGTCTATCCGGTGCTGGCCCGGTGCGATGAGGCTGTGCTGGAGCGGCTCCGGCCCAACCCGGCGGAGGTGGAGGAGGTCTTCTCCGTGCCCCTGGCCTGGTTCCGTCAAAATCCCCCCATCCCCTACCAGTACCGGCAGGAGAACACCGGCCTGGAGGCGCTGCCGCCCCAGCTGGCGGACTGGCTCTCCCACTACCCCACCCTCCGCCGGGGCGGATACTGGGACTATGAGGGGAAGCTGATCTGGGGGCTCACCGCCCGGGTGGTAGCCCAGGTGGTACAGCTGGAGACCGAATGCGAATAGACAGGAAAACAGCGCCAGGCTCAGAAATCGGAGCTTGGCGCTGTCTTATTTTACATTTTCTTATTCCCAGCTCTTCCACACCTCAGGGCAGTAGCCCACGGTGGCCTGTTTGCCGTTTCGGACGATGGGGGTGCGCAGTAGGCTGGGATCCTCCATCAGATGCTCCAGCTTCTGGCTGTCCAGGGCCAGGTAGGAGAGCATGGACGCGTCCGGGTGTTTGGGGTCGATGAGATTTTCCAGGCCCACCGCCCGGATGACGGCGGTCAGCTCCCCCTTGCTCATGCCGTAGCGGAGCAGGTCCACGTTCTGGAACTTGACCCGGCGCTCTTTAAAGTAGCGCTGGGCCTTTTTCGTGTCAAAGCACTTGGACTTGCCGAAGATCTGGATGTTCATACCCGCACCTCCGGGGGCACCAGCTCATCCTTGACCGCCTGATAGTGGGCACGGACCTCCGCCGTCTTGCCGCAGCACATCTTGCCCTCCGGGCAGGGTCCCGCCACACAGGGAGGGCCGGCCTGGGCAAAGAGGGCAGGGGCGATGGGATAGACCAGCTTGAACATCTCCTCCGCCAGGGCCCGAATCTCCCACTGGGCCCGATTGCAGCAGCGGAGGTGGAAGAAGTTCTGAAGGCTCCGGGCGTTCATGGTGACCACCATCTTGGTCTCGCAGGCGTTGGGCAGGACAAAGCGGGCATCCTCGTTGGCCAGCTTCTCCGCCTTTTTCTCCGCCTCTTTCTCCTCCAGGCCCTGGGCCATCAGCTCCGCCTTGTGCTTCTTCTGGAGCGCCGCGGCGATATTCAGGTAGTGGCGGCCCTCCTCCTCCATGGCGGTGAGAAAGGCGGCCTTTGCCTCCGGGTTGGACTCCACCTCCGGGGGGACGACAAAATGAAAGTCATCCAGCCGGACGTACCGCTGGCTCTGGACGGAGTAGGAGGCGATGCGGTGCCGGGTGATCTGGGCCAGCAGCGCCCGGGAGACCCCCTCGATGCCGAAGGTGAAGGAGGCGTGCTCGATGGGGCTGGCGTGGCCTAAACCGGCCAGCATCCGGACGAATTTGGCGTCCCGCTCGGGGGTGGATTTCTCCAGCAGGGCATCCACTCCCACGGCGGAGTAGCACAGCCGGGCGGCGGCAGCCACCACCCGCTCCGGCTCGGGGGTGTGGGCAAGCAGTTTGACGTTGAGCATGGACGGTTCCTCCCATGTGAATTTCTATCTTTAACTATAACACACCTGAGATCAAAAGAAAAGACGCCGGGGTGACCGGCGTCTGAACTGTACAAAGGATAGAAGTGACTGAAAAAACCGCCCCTAAGGCTCCCTCTCCGAGGGAGCTGCCGCCGCAAGGCGGCTGAGGGAGTCGCCCCCGGCGTGAGCTTTCGCCTTGCTGAGGCTTCGCCGATCGTCGGAAAATATCATATAGTCGACCGGCACCGGCAGTTTTTGAATCCTGGCGCAGGGGCGCACTCCCTCCGTCACCGCCTTCGGCGGTGCCACCTCCCTCGGAGAGGGAGGCATTAAAACCGGCAGCCTGCCGTTTTTATCAGGACGCAGCCTGCTTTCCCTCCGCCTTTTTCCCGGGCAGAAGGCCCAGCCGCCCCTCCGGGATGAGGCTGCGGAAGAAGGGGATTTTGGGGAGCTGATAGAGCACGATCATCCCCAGTAGATAGCAGGCGGCCAGCTCACCGATGCCCACGGTAAAGCCGTTCCAGGCAAAGGCGGCGCCGAAGCCGGGGCCGAAGCCGGTCTCATACCAGGCGATCTCGGCGCCGATGATGACGGCGTTGCAGAGCACCGGGGGCAGAGGGGCTAGCCAGGGATTTTTCACCCTGGACGTCCACAGGGCGGCCAGCAGCGTGGCCAGGGAGCCGAAGACCACATCCACAATGCCGTAGGCGGAGAGGATGTTGGAGATGGCGCAGCCCAGGAACAGGCCCGGAATCGCCTGGGGGAAGAGGAAGGGTAAAACGGTGAGGGCCTCGGAGAAGCGCAGCTGTACCGGCCCGTAGGACAGCATGGGCAGGGCCATGGTGAGGGCGGCGTAAATCGCGGCGATCATGGCGCTGAGGCAGAGGGAGCGGATGGCATTGTTCTTGTTCATTGTGGGGATACCTCCATTTTATCTTTAGAGTACGGGTGAACCTGCCCGCACAGCGCCGGAGCCTGCCAGAGCTTCGGCGGTTGGACCGGGTGTGGAGAACCGGTCAGCAGGTATCATAGCATAGGGAACCGGAAAAAGAAAGGGCAAATTCAGCCTGTGCCCTTGCATTTTCTGTCCAGATGGCTATAATGAGCCTGTAATTGAATCAGGCAGAGTAGGTCTGGACGTGTTGAGGCGGCGTAAGCCGTCCCAGTGCCGGCGGAACGGGGAGTTGTCCGCCGGACGAATTGGCGTTTGCCAGCAGTGTCCAGCCCGCATCCCGCTGCCGCATGGTGAGATCGCATTCGGGATGCAGCGCAAAGCGCGGCATCCCGTTTTTTCTCTCTGTGTGGCGTCTGCCAAAAGGAGTGTATCTCACATGAGAGAAGAAAACCGGTTCCTATCCTCCGCCAAGGCCCTGGCTCAGCCCAGAACCCTGGCCCTGGCCGCCCTGTTCGTGGGCATCAACATCACTCTGGATCTGCTCAACATCCGCATTCAGATCACCCCCCAGCTCCGGGTCACCTTTGGCTTTTTGTGCAATGCCTCCATCGGCATGCTCTTCGGCCCGGTGGTCACCACACTGGCCGGCTTCTGCACCGATGTACTGGGCTATCTGATGAACTCCGGCGGCGGGGCCTACTTCCCCGGCTACACCCTCACCGCCATGGTGGGGGGGCTGATCTACGGCCTCATCCTCTACCGGCCCTCGGAGGATCGGAAAAACCGGCTGCTCCGGTGCTTTATTGCCAAGGGGCTTATCAATCTGATCTGCAATATGGGGCTCAACACCCTCTGGCTCTCCCTCACCGGCGGAGACGCTTTCACCGTCCTGCTCCCCCTGCGGGCCTTCAAGAACCTCTGCCTCTGGCCCATCGAGAGCCTGCTGCTCTTCTTCGTCCTGGAGGCGGTCTACCGGGTGAGCCTCCAGTTCCCCGCCTATCGCCGCACCTCCGGAGGAGGCCGCTGAGCCATGACCTATGAGCAAGCCCTGGAGTACATCCACTCCAACCACTGGCAGGGAAAAAAGCCCGGTCTGCGGCGGATCCGCGCCCTCCTCTCCCGGCTGGGCGACCCCCAGAAGAGGCTGAAATTTATCCATGTGGCGGGCACCAACGGCAAGGGCTCGGTGTGCGCCTGTCTGGCCTCTGTGCTCCAGGCGGCGGGATGCCGGGTGGGGCTGTACACCTCCCCCTTTCTGATCCGGTTCAATGAGCGGTTCCAGGTGAACGGCGTCCCCATCCCGGACGAGGAGCTGTGCCAGGTCACCCAGACCATCCAGCCCGCCGCCCAAGCTATGGAGGAGCCCCCCACCGAGTTCGAGCTGATCACCGCCCTGGCCATGGTGTGGTTTCTGCAGCAGCGGTGCGACATCGTGGTATTAGAGGTAGGGCTTGGGGGAACCCTGGATCCCACCAACGTCATCGACCCCCCGGAGCTGGCGGTCATCACCGCCCTCGGTCTGGATCACGTCCGGGAGCTGGGGGACACTCTGCCCCAGATCGCCGCCGCCAAGGCAGGGATCATCAAGCCGGGGACGACCGTGGTCTCCTACGGTCGCTGCCCGGAGGCGGATGACGTGATTGCCCGGAGAGCGGCGGAACAGGGCGCGTCTCTCACCGTCCCCGACTGGGACAGTCTCTCCATCCGGGCTTTGGAGCCGGACTGCACCGTACTGGACTTCGGCCCCTTCCGGGGGCTGCGTCTGCCCCTGCTGGCCGCCTATCAGCCCTATAACGCCGCCCTGGCCCTCACCGGCCTGCTGGCGCTCCGGAAAAAGGGCTGGGCCATTCCGGACGAGGCCGTCTATCATGGCATTGAGAACGTCTCCTGGCCGGGGCGATTTGAGCTGCTGCGCAGGGAGCCTCCCTTCCTGCTGGACGGCTCCCACAACCCCCAGGGCATCCGGGCCACGGCGGAGAGTCTGGCCCTCCGGTATCCGGGGCGCAAGTTCGTCTTTCTCCTGGGGGTCATGGCGGACAAGGACGTGGGGGCGATGATCGCCGCAGTGGCCCCTCTGGCCCGCTGCTTTGTCACCGTTACCCCCCACACGCCCCGGGCCTTGCCCGCCGAAGCGCTGGCGGAGGAGATCCGCCGGGAGACAGGTCTCTGCGCCGAGGCCTGCTCCTCCATTCCCGAGGGGGTCGCCCGGAGTCTGGCCGCAGCGGGCGCAGATGGCGTCTGCGCCCTGGGCAGTCTCTACTTCTCCGGGGATATCCGGAACGCCGCTCTTCCCCTGCTCTTTGGCTCTGGCACCTGAGCCGTTCAAATCCGCATATTTTAGCAGTCAAACTACCTGTCTGATACTTTTGACAGGTAGTTTTTTCCTGCATGGATTTCCGCATCGTTCACAAACTATTTATATTCTGGCCTATTGACAATTCCCCGGGCGGGTGCTATATTACCTTTAGCACTCAGAGAAACAGAGTGCTAATCCAAACAAGATTTGAGGTGAGGCCATTGGCACTGTCAGAACGCCGCAGAAAGATTCTGCGTGTGGTGGTGGAAAACTACATCGAGACGGCAGAGCCCATCGGCTCCAAGGCCATCGCCGAAAAGGCGGGCCTCACCTGTTCCTCAGCCACCATCCGAAACGAGCTGGCCGCTCTGGAGAAGCTGGGCTACCTGGAACAGCCCCACACCTCCGCCGGCCGGATTCCCTCCCCCCAGGGCTACCGGCTGTACGTCAATGAGCTGATGGAGCAGCACAAGCTGTCCATGCAGGAGACGGAGCGGATCAACGAGGCGCTAAACGTCAAGATGCGGGAGCTGGATCGGGTCATCGACCAGGCCGGCCGTCTGGTCAGCCAGATGACCAACTATCCCGCCTTCTCCCTCACCGCCGGCGGCAGTCAGATCACCATCACCCGGTACGACCTCCTGATGGTGGACTCCAGTTCCTTCATCGCGGTGGTCATGACCAGCAGCAATGCGGTCAAGAACAAACTGATCCATCTGCCCACCGACATCACCGAGCCCCAGCTCCAGCTGCTCAACACCCTGCTCAACACCAGCTTCACCGGCAAAAGCCTCTCGGAGCTCAGCCCCGAGCTGATGCGGGTGGCGGAAAAGGCGGCAGGCTCCTCCTACGGGCTGATCTCCCTGGTGGTTTCCTTCGCCATGGATGTCCTGGAGGATCTGGGCCACGGTCCGGTGCGCACCGCCGGCGTGGGCCACCTGCTGGAGAGTCCTGAGTATCAGGACATCGACAAGGCCCACAAGCTGATGACCTATCTGTCTGACGACCCGGCCTTCTCCCAGATGTCCCTCCCCATGTTCCAGGGGAATGAGGATACCAAGATCCTCATCGGCCCGGAAAACGTGGCGGAGGAGCTGAAGGACACCAGCGTGGTGCTGGCCAGCTACGACATCGGCGAGGGCATGAAGGGAGTCATCGGTGTGGTAGGTCCCACCCGGATGGATTACGCCAAGGTGACCGCCAAGCTGTCCTACCTGGCCGACAATCTGAGTAAGCTGTTTTCCGCTCCTCAACAGACCAACCTCCCCCAGAAACGGGAGGCTCCGGCTCTGAACCCGCCCAAGCCAAAGAGCGGCGAGGAAGCATAGTTCCCAAAGGAGACGTATATGAGCAAACAGGACAAAGACACCAAGGTGACTCCTCCCGAGCAGGAGACAGCCGCCGAAGTCAAGCAGGAGGCTGCCCCTGAGGCCGCTGAGACCCAGGCAGGCGCCGAAGCGGCCCCCAAGGCCGCTCCCGATCCGTCAGAAGAGCTGAAAAAGGCCCTGGCCGCCAAAGAGGATCAGTTCCTCCGGCTGGCCGCCGAGTACGACAACTTCCGCCGCCGCTCCTCGAAAGAGAAGACCGAGGCCTACTCCCAGGCCAAGGCGGACGCGGCGCTGGCCTTCCTCCCCGTCTACGACAACCTGGAGCGGGCCCTCAATCAGGGCACCGAGGACCAGGCCTTCCTCAAGGGCGTGGAGATGACCATGACCCAGCTGACCAAGGTGCTGGCCGGCCTGGGGATCCATCCCATTGAAGCCCTGGGCAAGCCCTTCGACCCCAATCTGCACAACGCGGTGATGCACATTCAGGATGAAAGCCTGGGTGAGAATGTGGTCGCTCAGGTCTTCCAGACCGGCTTCACCATGGGCGACAAGGTCATCCGGTTCTCTATGGTGCAGGTGGCCAATTAACAGTGTCATTTCCGCTTCCCGGCGGATTGATTTCAATCACTCCCTCAGTCAGCTTCGCTGACAGCTCCCTCAGAGAGGGAGCCATTCAGAGGAGTAAACCTCACTTCGTTAAAACATATCTTTTTATAAATTGGAGGAATTTACTATGTCTAAGATCATCGGTATTGATTTGGGTACTACCAACTCCTGCGTGGCCGTCATGGAAGGCGGCGAGCCTGTTGTCATCCCCAACGCGGAAGGCAACCGCACCACTCCCTCTGTCCTGGCCATCAGCAAGGACGGCGAGCGCATGGTGGGCCAGGTGGCAAAGCGCCAGGCCATCACCAACCCCGACCGCACCGTTATCTCCATCAAGCGTGAGATGGGCACCGACTACAAGGTGACCATCGACGGCAAGCGCTACACCCCCCAGGAGATCAGCGCCATGATTCTGCAGAAGCTGAAGGCTGACGCCGAGGCCTATCTGGGCGAGAAGGTCACTGAGGCGGTCATTACCGTCCCCGCTTACTTCACCGACGCTCAGCGTCAGGCCACCAAGGACGCCGGCA
>CAMELY010000053.1 GCA_945926565.1 uncultured Clostridia bacterium
CTGATCCGGGTGCCCTTCCCCGACCAGGAGGCCCGGGAGAGCGCCTTCCACCGCCATCTGGACGGCAAGCTCCAGACAGAGGAGGCATTGACCTTCCAGTACATGGGCGAGCAGACGGTGACCTACAACTACCGGGATATTGACCGGCTGGTGGAGCGGCTGAAGCAGGAGATCTACCGGCAGCTGAAGTCGGCCTATCCCACCGACGAGGACGCTGTCCGGGCCCTCCAGTCCGGCGAGTACCGGCTGACCCGGGCGCTGTTTGACGACATCCGGGCCAACTGCCTGGCGACGCCCAAGGACTCCATCATCCGGGAGCTGGATGAGTGGGAGTCCAAGTTCAACAGCGCCGCTGAGCAGGGAGATTAAGGCGTGGAGCAGGAACACAGCCTGCTGCAGCCCATGGGCGTCATTCGGGAGAACTTTTACAACACTCCGGTGTGTGAGCGCTGGGGCGACGTGCTCAGAGGCTGTGTGCCCGGCGAGGACAGCAGAATTGAGCGGGAGCTCTTCCTGCTGCCCCGGCGAAAGTGCTTTTTCCTCTGCGGCCCCGCCGGCACAGGAAAGCGGCAGCTGGCCACGGCCCTGGCCGGGACCCTGCAGGTGTCCTATCAGTGCTTCACGGTCCGGGGCAGGCGGCTCCGCAGCCCCTCGCCGGAGGCGCTGGAGGACTGCGTGGATGAGCTCATTGCCCGGGCGGAGGAGCAGAGTACTTTCCTGCTGCTGGAGCAGCCCAGCCGTTACCCGGCTGGGGTGCAGCTGCTGGAGCTGCTGCTGGAGGAGCTGGAGGCCTGCGGAAACGGCCTTCCGCTGATTCTGGTGGTGTGTGAGACGGATCCCGCCGCCTTTCGCCCGGAGTGGCAGGATCTGATGATGTATCTGCCCTTTGCCCTGCCCAACCAGGCAGAGCGGAAGGAGTTTTTTGAAGAGACCTTCCAGCAGGAGCGGCGGAAGCGGGATAAGACAGCCAAGCTGTATCATAAGTTCCCCCGGGAGCGCAGCCTCAGCCTGGACCGGATGGCGGAGGAGACCAAGGGCTTCAATTATAATCAGCTTCTGCAGCTGGTGGACTCCATCAAACTGGCCCTGGTCAGCCAGGGCGACGCCTACGGCAGCACTGCCCAGGAGCTGTTGGCTGCCATCAAAGGCGGCCAGCTGGTCTGCACTGTTCAGCAGTTCACCCGGATGGTGGAGAGCATCCGCCAGAGCGAGACCCAGCCCAAGGTACAGACGGCGGCCCCCAATCAGGACTACGGCGAGGTGCTGGCCCGCCTGCTGCAAAGTGGGCCCGCCTCTGCCGGCCCGGCCCGGACAGGCGGCAGGACGGCGTCCGCCCAAAGCCAGGAGCAGGCGAAGAAGGACGAGAACGGCAACCGGGAGTTTTTCACCGATGCCGACATCAACTATTTCAAATAAGACCGGTTCTGTGCGGCAGACCCTGGGGGTATGCCGCACAGTGACATTTATGCGAGGGATGCAAGATGCTGACAACCGAGACACTGAGAAAGGCCTGCCGGCCGGATACCTACGCCGCGGGGGAGCAGCTGGCCCACAAGGGCAAGGTGCTGCGGGTCAGACAGGCAGAGCAGCCGGACGGAACCGAGCTGCTCACCGCCCAGGTAGAGGGCAATTACGGCTACATCCACAAAGTCCAGCTGCTGCTCTCCGACCCAAAGGAGGGGGAGCAGACGGTGCTCAGCTATGCCTGCGGCTGTTATGAGCGCCAGAGCGGCTGGGGGCTGTGCCGTCACTGCGCCGCGGTGGGCATCGCTGCCTCCGGAGCGGAGATGAACGCGGAAGCGCCCCTGCCGGCACCTGCACCCAAGCATCCGGCCCGGCAGACCTCCGGCCGTTTGGCGGGCTACATGGCCCACTACAGCGCTGCCGCCCGCAACCTGAACGAGGGCATCCGGCCGGGCACGGTGCGGCTGGAGCCGACGGTCACTCTGTCGGAGGAGCCCGGCCTCTCCGGTGGGGTGAGTCTGAAAATCGGTGTCACCCGGATGTACGCCGTGCGCAATCTGGTGAATTTTGTCCACGCGGTGCTGGGGGGAGAGCCCGCTGCCTACGGAAAGGGACTGAGCTTTGTCCACAACCGGGCCATGCTGGAGGAGCAGAGCCTGCGGCTGTTTGACCTGATCCAGAGAGCGGTGCGCAGGGCGTATCCCGACATCGACCAAAGGGGCGCTGACACGGTGGGAGAGCTCCGGCAGATCAGCCTGGAGGGAGAGGAGCTCTCCGCCCTGCTGCGCCTCTGCCTGGGGGGACAGCTCCGCACCGGCGGAGGCGTCTGCCCGGTGTTGGAGCAGGACCCGCCCCTGCGCATCACCCTGGAGGGGACTCCCGGCGAGGGGGCGAAGCTGCGCATCCCCACCGTCACCCTGCTGGACGGGGCGGCGGACACCTGGGCCTATGACGGGTCCGCCTTTTACCACTGCTCAGAGCGGTTTTGCCGGGAGGTGCTGCCCTTCTATTACGCGGTGGGGGCGGTGAATACGCAGCAGAAAACGGTGGAGGAATATCTCAGCCAGGAGGACTATCAGACCTTCTGCGGCACCGTCCTGCCCGCCCTGGAGGAGACGGTGGCCTTTGCCGAACAGGCGGTCAGTCTGGAAGCGTACCGCCCCAAGCCGCCCCGGTTCTCCTTTTACCTCTCTGCCGCCGGAGAACAGGAACTGCACCTGCGGCCGCTGGTCTCCTACGGAGAGGCGCAGTATCCTCTTTTCGCAGCAGGAAAAGAATATCGGGCCCTGGAGCAGGAGCTGGCGGTGCGGGAGCTGCTGCTGCGCTATTTTGACGGCTCGGAGCAGCCGGAGGTGCTGGTTCAGACGGAGGAAGAGGGGATCTTCCTCGTCCTCTCCGAGGGAATCCAGGCGCTCCGGCAGGTGGGCCGGGTGCTCTACGAGGGAGAGCAGGAGCTGCCCCGGCTGGCGAAATCCCCCAAGGTTACGGTGGGAGTGGCACTCAAGGGGAATCTGATCGACCTGGACGTGCAGTCAGAGGAGCTGTCCCGGGAGGAGCTGGCCCAGCTGGCCGACGCCTACGCCGGAAAAAAGCGCTACCTCCGGCTGAAAAACGGAGAGTACCTCATCCTGGAGGACGGCGCGTTGAAGGTGATCGGCGAACTGGCCGAGGGCCTGGGTCTGGAGGGAGAGCAGCTGCTGGACGCACAGCTCCCCACCTTCCGGGCCAGCTACCTGGACGCACTGCTCGCGCAGGAGAGTCCGGAGCTGGAGGTGCAGCGGTCGGAGGACTTTGATGCTCTGGTGCAGCGGGTGCAGTCCTATGACGACAGCGACTGCACCGTGCCGGAGGAGCTGAACGCCACCCTGCGTCCCTATCAGGAGACCGGCTACCGCTGGCTGTGCCGGATGGCGGAGTGCGGTCTGGGCGGCATTTTGGCCGACGACATGGGCCTGGGCAAGACGATTCAGGTGATTGCCCTGCTGGCCCATCGGAAGCAGCGGGCGCTGGTGGTCTGCCCCGCCTCTTTGCTCTATAACTGGGACAGTGAGCTCCGCCGGTTTGCCCCGTCCCTGCCGGTACAGCTTGTCCGGGGCCCGGCGGCCCAGCGGGCACAGCAGATTGAAAATAGCGAAGCGCTGATCTTTGTCACCTCCTATGACTTCCTGCGGCGGGATGTGGACTGCTACCGGGAACAGCAGTATGACTGCTTTATTGTCGATGAGGCCCAGCAGATCCGCAACCCGGAGACTCAGCTGGCCAAGGCAGTGCGCCAGGTGCCGGCAGCCCACCGCTTTGCCCTCACCGGTACGCCGATTGAGAACCGGCTCAGCGATCTGTGGAGCATTTTTGACTTCATTCTCCCCGGCTATCTCTTTGACCAAAAGACCTTCCGCAGCCGGATTGAGAGCCCGGCGGTGGGGGGAGATGAGGCGGCGCTGGAGCGGCTGCGGCGGATGGCCACCCCCTTTATCCTCCGCAGGGAAAAGGAAAGCGTGCTCACCGAGCTGCCCCCCAAGGTGGAGACAGTCCGCTATGTGGAGCTCACCGACCAGCAGCGGCTGCTCTATCTCAGCCAGGAACAGGCCCTGCGCCGGATGCTGCGGGGAGAGGGGGACGAGCAGACAGGCCAGATGCAGATCCTCGCTGCCCTCACCCGCCTGAGGCAGCTCTGCTGCGCCCCCCAGCTCTATCTGGAGGACTACGACGGCCCTGCCGGCAAGCTGGAGGTCTGTCTGGAGCTGCTGGAGCAGGCGGCGGAGAACGGACACCGGACGCTGGTCTTCTCCCAGTTCACCACCATGCTGGAGGAACTGCGGGGGGCGGCGGAGATGCGGGGACTCTCCTCCCTTTTCCTCTCCGGACAGGACAGCAAGGAGCGGCGGCAGGAGATGGTGGAGCAGTTCCAGGCGGGAGATTACCCGGTCTTCTTCATCTCCCTCAAGGCGGGAGGCACCGGACTGACCCTCACCGCCGCAGACCGGGTGATCCACTTCGACCCCTGGTGGAACTCTGCCGCCGAGGATCAGGCCACCGACCGGGCCCATCGCATTGGCCAGACCGAGACCCTGTTTGTCACCAAGCTGGTGGCCAAGGACACCATTGAGGAGCGGATTGTGGCCCTGCAGCAGTCCAAGCGGGCGCTGAGCGACAGCATTCTGGCCAATGAGGCCCTGGCCGGCGGCTTTGACCGGGAGGAGCTGCTGCGGCTGCTGGGCCCGGAGCGGGACGAGGCGTGAGGAAAGAGAGAGGGAGAGAGAACAGATGCCAAAGGATACGACCTACCGCACCCTTCACACCCCGGCGGTGACGGAGGACCTGATCGACCCGAGAGAGCAGAAAATCCGCCGGCTCACCGCCCGGGTGGCTGAGCTGGAACAGACCAACCGGCGGCTGACCGAGCGGATGGCCGCAGGCACCCTGACGGAGACGGCGGAGCTGCCGGAGGAGCCGGAGCGCCCTGTCGAACCAATGGACGGGAAAGAAAAGAATCCGCCGGAAAACAGAATCCGCGCCTTTTCGTGGAAAAGAGAGCGGAAGAAGGAACCGGCTGCGAACAGCGCCTCTGTCGTCGCAGGGAAGCAGACAGGCTGGCGCAAAAGCCTCAACCTGCCGGCGGCGATGACGATCCCGGCGGCGTTCATTCTGTTATACGCCTTCCTGATATGCGGATATGAGCTGCTCGACAATTTTGAACTTGTAATCATGGCAAATTACGCTGGGCAGGGGCTGTTTCTGGGACTGCTTGCGTACGTTTGTATCAAGCATACACAGACCACCAGAGCGGCGGGCGCGGCAGGAATGCTTCTGGGCGGAGCGGTGCTGGTTGTGCTGCAAGGCAGTGTGATGCCGGCCGGAGTAATGATTGTGTCTTATCTGGCGATATGGCTGATCTGCGGACTGATTCGCTGGAAATTTGGGGACGGGAAAAAACCGGCCGCAGCAGCTGCCGCGCTCTGCGGAGTGATTCGACCGGTTACAGTTGCGGTGATGACCCAAAGCTGGGATAAGCTGGCTAGCAGTATGTGGTTGATCTATTTTGTCTCCTATGCCCTGGGCCTCTTTGGCCTGACCCGCATCCGGCCCAAGGGAGAGAGCAAAAAGCCCTTCTGGATGCTCTTCGGTGTGGTCGCCGCCGCGGCCTGCGGGCTGGAAATCTATATCGTGACGGCGCTGAGCTGAGCAATGCCGGCCCGTTTACAGAGACGAAACAGATCAGAGATAAAATCGGGTTAGGATGATGGCAGATGGCAGAGAACAAATACCGCACCCTCCACACCCCCGCCGCGGCGGAGGACCTGGAGACGGAAAGCGAGCGGTCAAGCCGGGCACTGGCGGCCCGGGTGGCAGAGCTGGAGCGGAAAAATCAGGAGCTGACTGAGCGGCTGAGCCAGCTTCATACGAAAGAACGGCCGGAGACGCCGGAGCGTCCGGAGCAGCCTGACCCGAAACCGGTTCCGGAGCCTCCGCCCCAGCCTGCTCCGGAACAGACTCAGTCAAAAACCGGCCGGAAAAAGGGCTTCTGGCTGGTATTGGCGCTGGCGGCGGTGGGATTGGCATTGATTCTGATCAACGGCTTTGGCCCGGGCGCTGCAGATGAGCAGCAGCCCTCCGACCAGCCCGCCGCCTCCGAGCCCCAGAGCCAGCAGGACAGCGCCCCGGAGCAGACGCCCGCCGAAACTGCCACGGAACAGCCTGAACAGGGACAGGAGGAAGGGACAGATCATTATTACATTGGCATCTGCCAATGGATGGCGCACGAGAGCCTGGACGAGGCCACCCGGGGCTTTGTGGACGCCCTGACAGATAAGCTGGGAGACGATGTCAGCTTTATACAGGAGACGACCCTGGGGGACATGGACAGTTGTTTTGATCTTGCATATGGATTTCAGAGTGATGGAATGAATCTGATTCTGGCGGTGGGCACCCCGGCCCTTCAGGCGGCGGTTTCGGCAGCCAATATGAGCGGTGGCACAGCCCCAATCCTGGGCACTTGCGTCACCGACTACGCTGCCGCCCTGGGCATCACTGACTGGCAGGGGGTCACCGGGATCAACGTCTCCGGCACCTGTGATCTGATAGACCCGGAATATCAGGGGGACTATCTGGTGGCGATGATCGAGGGCAATGGAATGATAGACCCGGTCATCGGTCTGCTCTATGACAGCGCTGACGCCGTCTCTGTCCGGCAGTGTGACGGCGTGCAGGAGGAACTGGAGCACTATGGCGTCCAGAACAGGCGATATGACTTTTCGGACTATGGAAGTGCCGGGGCCGCCGTCAGTGACGCGGCGACGGAGTGTGACATCCTCTTTGCAGTCAGCAGCAATATCGCTGGCGCGGACGATGGAGAGATGATTCGAAATCTTCTGATTGCCGCGGATGTGCCTCTGATAGCCACCGATGCTGAGACTCTGGAGCTGTGCGGCGCGGTGCAGCTTGAAGTGGACTATTACGAGCTGGGCCGCATAACCGGCCAAATGGCCTATGAGGTGCTGGTCGGCGGTGCGGACGTCTCCCAGATGGAGGTTCGCTATTCGGAATCGACAACAAGACAGGAAAATGACGAAATGCAGGAGATACTGAGCATACAAGCTCCGTAAACAGACCAGAACAAAAGACCTGCCCGGCAGCCGGAGCGTACTTCCGACTGCTGAGCAGGTCTTTGCTTTCTATGGTTAAGTTTGTGTCGGCTTCCAGGTCAGCTTGCCGCCGCAGCGGGACCGGATGCCCATGTTCCAGGAGGAGTCGTTTCCGGGATAGTAAGCGGTGGCACTTACCTCATCAAACACCCGCTGGCCGATAAAGCGGGGAGCGCCGCCCAGAAAGCTGATCCAATGCAGAGCGGTGCAGCCGAAAAAGGCGTCAGAGTCCAGCGCGGACACGCTGGAGGGAAACTGGACGCGCGCCAGGCTGGTGCAGCGCCAAAAAGCGGACTTGCCGATGGCGTACAGGCTGTCCGGAAAGGTGATTTCCGTCAGGCTGGTGCAGCGCCAGAAGGCAGACTTGCCGATGGAGGAGAGGGTGCTGGGCAGATGGATATTGCGCAGCTTGTCACAGTAGCTGAAGGCCATGCTGCCGATGCTGGTCAGCCCCTCCGGGAGGACCACCGCAGTGATGGTGGCCCGGTGCTTGGCCCAGGGTACGCTGGAGGCTACCTCATAGTCGTCCATCTTTCCGCTGCCCAGAATGGTCAACACGCCGCTGTCCAAAGACCAGGTACAGCCCGGGCCGCAGCGGCTCTCCGGAACGGAGGTCTTGGAGGCAGTGTATTCGG
Organism: uncultured Clostridia bacterium; assembly: GCA_945926565.1. GTDB lineage: Bacteria > Bacillota > Clostridia > Oscillospirales > Oscillospiraceae > Onthomonas. The sequence goes on from CAMELY010000053.1 coordinate 7,742, forward strand.
CTTTCGGCGCAGCTTTGGCCTTGCCGGCGGGACGGCTCCGCATCGCCTTTTCCAGGGCCTCAGTCCGCTGCGCCAGGGCCTGGAGCTGGTCAGAGAGAGCCTGATTTGCCTGTACGGCCTTCTGGATTTGCTCTGACAGGGCGGCCTTGTCCTGCTCCAGCTGCTGTGTCCGGTCGGAGAGGGCCGCGTCAGACTGAATGACCTGCTGGATCTGTACAGCGGTGAGCTGGCTGTGCTGTTCTGCCGCCTGAAGCCGGTCCAGAAGGGCCGCTTTCTCCTGCTCCAGCTGCCGGATGCGTCCCTCCATCTGCCGCAGCCTGTACTCCAGCGTGATCAGATCCGCCTGGGCAGGAGCCGGGTGCAGGGTGCGGAGGATAGTTGTTTCCATGGTGTGTCACTTCCTTTTTCTCTCTGTGGGGATGGTCAGACAGGAAACCCCTTGTTACGCAGGGCTGCCCGGATCTTTGGAGTCAAGCAGCTGCAGTTGGTAAACATATCACGAAGGTCAGCGGCGCTGTCGGTGCGGAAGCTGGAGATCTGAATGGAGGAGAGCAGATAGCAGTCCGTAAACATCCGGCTCATATTCCGCACCTGTTCGGTCCGAAAGCCGGAGAGGTCGAGAGAAGCCAGGATGTGGCAGTCGGCAAACATCCAGCTCATGTCGGTGACATTGGCGGTGTAAAAGCCGGAGAGATCCAGAGCGGTCAGCTTGCTGCAGGAGGAGAACATCCAGCTCATATCGGTGACGCTGTCGGTAAAAAAGTTCCGGTCAAAGTCCAGACTGGTCAGACTGCTGTAATTGGAGAAGAGGTAGGAGGAGTCCGGAGGGGCGGTGATTCCGCCCTCTCCGGCGAGAAAGAGGGCATAGCTGCCGCCGATCTTTTTGACCCAGGCCAAGGCGCTGTCGTCCTTTTGCAGGGAGATATCCCAGGCGTCCTTTGGGGTGTCGGACAGGGTGGAGAGAACAGTGACAGAGGCAATCTGTGACCGCTCCAGCCTGTGATTTCCGAAGACGCCGCTGTATGCGTTAAAGCGAGCCAAAACGGGGCGGATTTGCTGCCGGGCAGAAGAGAAATGGCTGACCGGGGAGGGGGTGGCATTGCTGACGGCTGAGGAAGAGACCTTTTCTGGAAGAGAAGGTTCCGGCTGCCTGCGCGCTTCTCCGGCGGAAGCTGGTGGGTGCTGTTCCAGCCGCTGTACGCGCTCTGCCAGGGCGGCATTGGTCTGGATTACCTGCCGTACCTGCTCCGCCAAAGCGGCATTTTCGCTTCTCAGCACCCGGAGCTGGGCGGCCATCCATGCCAGCTGCTGTTCTTGTGAAATCAGATCTGACCGGGCAGGAGCCGGGTGCAGGGTGCGAAGAATGGTATTTTCCATGGTGTGTCACTTCCT
>CAMELY010000054.1 GCA_945926565.1 uncultured Clostridia bacterium
CTTCAGGTCTACGTCGTCCCCCAGGGGCTTTTTCCGGGCGTGGACCTTGAGGATGCCCTCCCGGCCCTTAATGTCGGGATAGCCCACATAGATCTGCCGGTCAAACCGGCCGGGCCGCAGCAGCGCCGGGTCGAGAATGTCCTGCCGGTTGGTGGCGGCCATGACGATGACCCCGGAGTTGCCCGCAAAGCCGTCCATCTCCACCAGCAGCTGGTTCAGAGTCTGCTCCCGCTCATCGTGGCCGCCGCCCAGACCGGTGCCTCTCTGGCGGCCCACGGCGTCGATCTCATCGATAAAGACAATGGCGGGGGCGTTCTTTTTCGCCTGCTCAAAGAGATCCCGCACCCGGCTGGCGCCCACGCCCACATACAACTCCACAAAGTCGGAGCCGGAGATGGAGAGAAAGCGAACGCCCGCCTCCCCGGCCACCGCCTTGGCCAGCAGTGTCTTACCGGTGCCCGGAGGGCCCACCAGCAGAATACCCTTGGGAATCCGGGCCCCCAGCCGTCCGAACTTCTCCGGGTCCTGGAGGAAGTCCACCACCTCCTGGAGCTCCTCCTTCTCCTCCTCCGCCCCGGCCACATCGTCAAAGGTGACCTTTTTGGCGTTGGGGTCGTCGTTGCTCACCGTTCTGGCCTTGCCGAACTGGGCGGGCCCCCCCTGCCCGGACTGCTGGCGCATCATGGCAAAAAAGAGGAAGAAGATCAGCAGGGCGGTGATCAGAGAGGGCAGCATGCTGGCCCACCAGGGGGTTTCCGTGTCGGGATAATAGTTGTACCGGGTGATGATGCCGTCCGCCTTCTGCTGCTGAACCAGGTCGTTCAGATCGGCATAGAAGGTGTCAAAGCTGTGGACGGAGCAGGAGATGGTCTCCTGACCGTCCAGAGGCTCCTTCAGCTTGAGGGTGACCTCATTGTCCCGGATGGAGAACTCGGTGACCTTCTCCTGCTGGAAGAGCTGAACCATCTGGCTGTAGCTGATGTCTTCCGGCCGGTCCCAGCGCTCCAGCATGCTCACCAGGGAGAGGGCAAGACAGGCCAGAATCACATAGGACAGGATGGTGCGGTGGGAACGATTCATGGTGTCACATCCTTATCAGAGCCGGACAGACGGGGGCGCGGCAGTTTGCCGCGCCCGTGTGTACCGGTCACTTTTCGTATACTTCCGGCTTGAGAATGCCGATGTAGGGGAGATTGCGATACTTTTCCGCATAGTCCAGCCCATAGCCCACCACAAAGGCGTCAGGCACCAGGAAGCCGTAATAGTCGGCGGTGATCGGCTTGACCCGGCGCTCCGGCTTGTCCAGCAGGGTGCAGATGCGGATGGAGGCGGGATTCCGGGCGGTGAGGATCTTGGTCAGATAGTCCAGGGTGTTGCCGGAGTCCAGAATATCCTCCACCAGGATGACGTGGGCGTTCTGGATGGGATCGGACAGATCCTTCTTGATCTCAATCTGTCCGCTGGAGCTGGTGCCCTTTCCGTAGGAGGAGGCGGCCATAAAGTCGATCCGGCAGGGGATGGTAATGCTCCGGCTCAGATCCGCCATAAAGATATAGGAGCCCCGGAGAATGCCCACCAGAACCACATTGTCCTTATCGGCATAATCCCGGGAAATCTGTTCGCCCAGAACAGCCACTCTGCGCTTGAGCTCTTCTTCCGAGTAGAGGATTTCCAGAATATCTTGATCCATACCCATGTTGTCACACCGACCCTTTCTCAGTTGTCATTGTTTTTTTGTCAATTTAATCTGCCAGGCCCCATTGCCCGGCAGGGCGCTCCAATCTGTGCTGACGCCGAAGCCGGCGACGGCGGCCACCGCTCCCTCCAGCACCAGGACGGGGATGGCATCCCGGCGCTCGGAAGGAATTCTGGCCTCCTGAAACAGCTTTTTCAGCGTCTTTGTGGGACGCCCCGTGAGGCGGATGCAGTCTCCCGCCTGCCGGGGCCGCACCAGCAGCTGCCCTTCCTCAGGCGGCCGCAGGTAAAAGACAGAGCGATCTCTCCCGGCGTCCGGGGGACAGAGCGCCTCCCGGCAGGAGACGGTGAGCCCCAGCTCAGGGAGCTCACAATTCTCCCCCGGGCCCAGCTGAACCGGAGAGAAGGACTGCCCCTCCGGAGAGGGAGGGGACAAAATCAGCATATCATAAATCCGACGGCCCTGCAACCGGTTGGTGAGGAAGATTTTCCCAGAGGAGTCATCCTCTGCCGCCAGCGCCAGCAACGCCCTGCGCTGCTGCCAGGGCAGCACGGTGCCGGGGGCGATCCGCTCCGCCATCTCCTGCACCAGCCGAAGCCCCAGGGCGGGCTCCAGCGCCGCCAGCCGGGAGGCGGAGACAGAGATGCCTTCTCCCTCTCTTTGCAGCAGCGCGTCGGCAATCCTGGCGGTCTCCCGGGCGAAAAAGACCTCGTCCAGCCGCAGGCTCTCCGCCGTCCGGGTGAGAGCGGCGGTCAGATTGGGATTTTTCTCCCGGAGCAGAGGCAGCACCTGGTGGCGGAGATAGTTCCGGGTGTAGGCGATGTCCCGGTTGCTCTCGTCCTCCCGGTGGGGGAGATGGTACTCCCGGCAGTAGGCCTCAATTTCGCTGCGGGACAGTGCCAGCAGGGGACGAATAATATGTCCCCGCCGGGGCGGAATGCCTCCCAGCCCCTTGAGACCGCTCCCCCGGAGCAGATGGAGCAGCAGGGTCTCCGCGTTGTCGTCGGCGTTGTGGGCGGTGGCGATATAGTCCGCCCCCACCGCCGCCCGGCAGTCCTCCAGAAAGCGGTAGCGCAGGGTGCGCCCCGCCTCCTCCAGGGTCATGTTCTGTTTTTGGGCAAAGCCCGCCACATCTCCGGAGCCGGCCTCACAGGGAATCTCGTGAGCCTGGCACCAATGACGGACAAAATCCACATCTCCGGCGGACTCTGGCCGGAGCCGGTGGTCAAAGGTGGCGGCGGTGAGCCGGATTCTGCCCTCTTTGCTCCAGCGCCAGAGCAGATGGAGCAGCATCATGGAGTCTGTCCCGCCGGAGACGGCGCAGAGAACATGGCATCCCCCCTCCAGGGGAAAGCCCTCCCGCCGGCAGAAGGACAGAAGCTCCGCCTCCCGATTTAATCCTCGTGCTTCCATTCCAGATTGGAGAAGGCGGTGAACTCGGGCAGCCACTGCACCATGACCTTGCCGGTCTCGCCGTGGCGGTTTTTGGCCACGATGATCTCCGCCTGATTTTTGTACTGGCTGTCCTCGTTATAGTAGTCGTCCCGGTAGATGAACAGCACCTCGTCGGCGTCCTGCTCGATGGCGCCGGATTCACGCAGGTCGGAGAGCATGGGCCGCTTGTCCGACCGGCTCTCGTTGGCACGGGAGAGCTGGCTCAGGCAGAGTACCGGCACGTTCAGCTCCTTGGCCATAATCTTGAGGGCGCGGGAGATGTCGGAGACCACCTGCTGCCGGTTCTCCCCGGCATAGTTTTGCTTGCCGCCGGAGGAGGTCATCAATTGCAGATAGTCGATGACCACCAGACCCAGATTTTCCACCCGGCGGCACTTGGCGTTCATGTCCGCCACTGAGAGGGAGGGGTTGTCGTCGATGAGGATGGAGGTGGCGTTGAGGCTCCGGCAGGCCAGGGTCAGCTTCTCCCAGTCCTCCTCCTCCAGCTGTCCGGTGAGCAGCTTCTGGTTGGGAAGGAAGGATTCGCTGGAAATGAGGCGCATGACCAGCTGCTCCCGGCTCATCTCCAGGGAGAAAAAGACCACCGCCTTGCCCGAGTGCTTGCCCGCGTCCAGCAGGATATTCAGGGCCAGAGAGGTCTTGCCCATGCCGGGACGGGCGGCCAGCAGCACCAGGTCGGAGTTGCCCAGGCCGGCGATCATCCGATCCAGATCGGTCAGGCCGGTAGAGAGGCCGGGCACCTCGCTGCCCGACTCGGAAAGCTCGCCAATCCGGGCGTAGACGTCGGCGGTGATGGAGGAGATGGGGGTGAGGCCCTGGGCGGCCCGGCCCTGGCGGATGGCGTAGATCCGCTGCTCCGCCGCCTCCAGCACCTGGGCGCCGGTTCCGGTGCCCTCGTTCACCAGCGCGGTGATGTCCCCCGCCGTCTCCGCCACCCGGCGCAGCAGAGCCTTGTCCTTGACAATCTCCACATACTCCATCACGTTGGCGGCGGTGGGGGTGACCTCCATCAATTGCAGGAGAAAGCTCCGGGTGGTGTCCTCCTGATAGGTGCCGTCCTGGCGCATCTGCTCCTGGACGGTGACCGGGTCAATCTTTTTGGACAGGGAGAACATGGAGTAGATGGCCTCGTAGACCTCCAGGTGCTGCTTGGTATAAAAGTCCTCCGGCCGCAGCGCCTCCACCACCTGGGGAATGCAGCGGCTGTCGATCAGCATGGCGCCCAGCACCGCCTGCTCGGCGGCGTCGGAATGGGGCATCTGTTTGCTTAACAGTTCGTCCAGCTCCGGCATGTTCTCACCTTCTGTACTTCAAAAATAGGGAGGGCCGATGGGTACATCGGCCCTGTGAATGTTGCATGAGACGGCCGTAGGGGCCGTTCACGAACGGCCCGCAAATAACGGAGACGTTGGGAACGGGCGATTCATGAATCGCCCCTACGGCCATATGTGGAAACAGGGACGCCCTGCCATCAAAGGGCTGTAGGGCGGGGGCTTGCCCCCGCCGCCTGTTGCCGATCCTGTGCTTTTGTCGTTACGCCTCTTCCACAAAGACGCTGACCACGGCGGAGATCTCATAGCCCAGCTTGGCCTTGACCTGATAGCCGCCGAAGGCCTTGATGGGATCGGACTGGAGGCTGGTCTTGGGGATGTCGCAGCCGTACTGCTCCTTCAGCGCCTGGGAGATCTCCTTGGTGGTGACGCTGCCGAACAGCCGTCCGCCGGCGCCGGCCTTGGCCTTGACGTGGACGGGCATATCCTTCAGCTTGGCGGCCAGCTCCAGAGCGGCCTGGCGCTCCTTGGCCTCCCGCTCCCGCTTGGCCTTTTCCAGCTGGTTCATGGTGTTGATATTGTCGGTGGTGGCGGGCACAGCCAGCTTTTTGGGCAGCAGGAAGTTCCGGGCATAGCCGTCGGAGACCTCAATCATCTGGCCTTTTTTGCCCTGGCCCCGCACGTCCTTCTGTAAAATCACTTTCATAGCAGTTCATCCTTTCTCTCCGGCTTGTGCCGGAATCGTCACGCCGATGGGTTCATCAGCTCTCAAAATACTTGTCAATGGCCTGGAGCAGCCGCCGCAGCGTCTCCTGCAGGGTGGTGTTGGGCACCTGGGCCCCGGCGGCAGCGGCGTTTCCGCCGCCTCCCAGTGCCTCCAGAATATACTGGACATTGACCTCGCCCACGCTCCGGCCACAGAGAATTACCGTGTTCCCGTCCGGGAAGAGGACGAAGGAGGCGTCCGCCCCCGCCACATTGAGCAGCTCGTCCGCCGCCTGGGCGGCGATCACTCGGCCCACCGGGGCCTCCACGGCGGAGACGGCGATGTCCCCGTGTACCATCTTGGCCGCCCGGATAACGTCGTACTTGGCAATCGTGTCCTCCAGATTGTTCTGGAACAGCTTTTTTACCTCGGTGGTGTCCGCACCACGGCGGCGCAGGAAGGCGGCGGCCTCAAAGGTGCGGCCTCCGGTGCGGAGGGTGAAGTTCTTGGTGTCCAGCACAATGCCGGCCAGCAGGGCCTCCGCCTCGGTTTTCAGCAGGTCGGAGGGCTCGATCAGGTACTGAATCATCTCGGTGACCAGCTCACTGGCGGAGGAGGCGTAGGGCTCGTGGAAGTTGAGGGCGGCGTTGGAGATATAGTCCGCCGCCCTCAGATGGTGATCCACCACCGCCACCTTGGTGCAGGAGTCCAGCAGATCCCGGGCAATCACCTGATCCGGCCGGTTGGTGTCCACCACCACCAGCAGGGACTTGCTGTCCAGCTTGAGCATGGCGTCCTGATGACTGATAAACCGGCCCTCATACTCAGGCAGGGCGGAAATCTTTTTCCGCATGACGGAGCCGGGATAGAAGCCCGCCTCCTCCACGATGTAGACGGGAATCCCCTTGTGCCGGGCGATGGCGCAGATGCCGATGGAGGCGCCCACGGCGTCCAGGTCGGCAAACCGGTGGCCCATGACAAAGACAGTGGAGGCGGAGTGCATCAGCTCGTTGAGGGCGTTGGACATGACCCGGCTCTTCACCTTGGTGTGCCGTTCCGTCTCCTTGGCCCGTCCGCCGTAGAACTCAAAGTTGAAGCGGTTCTTGATGACCGCCTGATCGCCGCCCCGGGAGAGGGCCATCTCAATGGCGAGGCTGGCGTACTCCAGCATCTCCCCAAAGCCGGTGTCCATGCCGATGCCGATGGAGAGGGTGGCGCTGACGCCGTTGGGGCTGACCACCTTGTGCACCGCGTCCAGCAGGGAGAACCGGTTCTGCTGGAACTGGGTGAGATACTGCTCCTCAAAGATGCAGAGATACCGGTCCCGGTCAAACCGGCACAGCAGTCCGCCGGAGGGCTGGAGCCAAGTGGTGATTTCGTCCTCCACCGAGGAGCGGATGGTGCTCCGGGCCTTGTCGTTGGTGCTGCGGATCATGTCCTCATAGTTGTCGATGAGCAGGATGGAGACCACCGGCCGGGAGGCAAAATACCGCTCCCGGATTTTGGCCAGGTTGGAGATGTCCATCCAGTAGGTGGTGGCCAGCAGGCTCTCGCTCCCCTTGCCCACATGGGCCACATGGCCGAAGACCAGATAGCTCTTGCCGTCCAGCTGATACTCGGTGGGACACTGGGTCTTGCCGTCCAGCAGCCACTTGGTGGAAAGCCGGGAACGGCGGCGTCGATCTTGGTGTCAAACAGGTGCTCCCGGTCGCCGGTGATTTTCAGAAACCGGTCGTTGGACCAGATCACATCCCCCGTGTCCGGCTGGAAGATTACCATGGGGAAGGGGGAGTTCACCATGGTGTCCTTGCTGGCGGCGTCGATGTTGCTGGTGACGCTGGCGATATACTTGGCCGTCTCCTTGCGGCGGCGGCTCCGGGTGATCAGGTAGTAGATAAACAGGATGACCACCAGACCCAGCTCCACCAGACCCACCTGAAGCTGGAAGAGGCAGGTGACCGCTCCGAACAGGAGCAGGAAAAAGAGGTAGAGCTTGACCCGGGGCTCCAGCATCCGGTTCAGTTTTTCATTCAAAACGCAGTCCACCTCCCGGCCCGGCCCCCGGCAGCGGCGCCGGGCAGACCAACCCAAAATAATTGTGTCCAGATTATGACACATTTATGGGTAAATTGCAAGTATACCGGCCGCAGAGCCGTAAAAAAAGGGGGCCGAAACTGACGCCGGGCTGCCCAAAAGGCGCCAAAGCGCATTTTCCCTTGCGTCCCATACCGTTCTGGGGTAAAATGACTTGGCAGACGAAATCATATGATTCTACTTAAAATAAAGGAAGTGTGCCTATGAGAGACGGCTTTCTCACTGTGGCCGCCGGCACCCCGGAGATTCGGGTGGCCGACTGCGCCTATAACGCCGGGCAGATCATCGCCCTCATGAAGGAGGCGGCCGGGCGGGGCGTCAAAGTGCTGTGCCTGCCCGAGCTGTGCATCACCGGCTATACCTGCGGCGACCTGTTCCTCCAGTCCACCCTGCTTCGGGGAGCGGAGGAGGCGCTGAGCCGCATTCTGGAGGAGACGGCGGAGCTGGATGTGGTCACTGCCCTGGGCATTCCCTACCGGTATCAGGGCAAGCTGTATAACTGCGCCGCCGTACTGCACAAGGGACAGATTCTGGGCCTTGTGCCCAAGACCAATATCCCGAACTACACCGAGTTTTACGAGGCCCGGTGGTTCACCTCCGGCCGGGCGCTGGGGGATACCGACTTCTGCGTCTCCCTCTGCGGCCAGACGCCGGAATTTTCCACCGGCCTGGTCTTCCGGTGCGAGAATCTGCCCGGGCTGGTCATCGGCGTGGAGATCTGCGAGGATCTGTGGGTGGCGGACACCCCCTCCACCCGGCTGGCTGCCGGCGGGGCGACTTTGATCCTCAATCCCTCCGCCAGCGACGAGATTGTCTGCAAGGACAGCTACCGGCGCAGTCTGGTGGCCTGTACCTCCGGACGGCTGGTCTGCGGCTATGTCTATGCCGACGCCGGCAAGGGGGAGTCCTCCACCGACCTGATTTACGGCGCTCACAACCTCATCGCCGAAAACGGCTCCATTCTGGCCCAGCGCCGGTTTGAGACCGGGCTCACCGTCTCGGAGATTGACCTGGAAAAGCTGGCCCATGAGCGCCAGCGGATGAGCACCTTCCCCGCCGCCGCGCCGGACATCTATCCCCAGTACTTTTCTCTGGAGCTGGGGGAGACCGCCCTCACCCGCTATGTGGCCCCCAATCCCTTTGTCCCCGCCGACCTGGGTGACCGGGCCGCCCGGTGCCAGGAGATTCTCACCCTGGCCGCCCTGGGCCTGCGCAAGCGGCTGGAGCATACCCACGCCCGGACGGCGGTCATCGGCCTCTCCGGGGGCCTGGACTCCACCCTGGCCATCCTGATCACCAAGCGGGCCATGGATCTGCTGGGCCGGCCCGCCGGCGATATTCTGGCGGTGACCATGCCCTGCTACGGCACCACCGAGCGGACAAAATCCAACGCCGTTCTGCTGGCGGAGGAGCTGGGCGCGACGCTCAAGACGGTGGACATCGGCGACGCCGTCTCCGTCCACTTCCGGGACATCGGCCAGTCCATGGAGGATCACTCAGTGACCTTTGAAAACGGACAGGCCCGGGAGCGCACCCAGGTGCTGATGGATCTGGCCAACAAGACCTGGGGCATGGTGGTAGGTACCGGCGACCTCAGCGAGCTGGCTCTGGGCTGGGCCACCTACAACGGCGACCACATGAGTATGTACGCCGTCAATTCCTCCATTCCCAAGACGCTGGTGCGCCATCTGGTGGCCTATGTCCGGGACGAATACGCGGAAA
>CAMELY010000055.1 GCA_945926565.1 uncultured Clostridia bacterium
TCACCGTGGCGTAGACCTGGCCGGGGAAGTGGCGCTTGACCTCCTCCGCCACCTGGAGGGAGAGGTTGGTTCTGCCGTCAAACATGGTCAGCAGTACGCCTTCCAGCTCAATGCTCCGATTCAGCTTGCGCTTGACGATGCGGATGGTGGAGAGCAGGTCGCTCAGTCCCTCCAGTGCGTAGTATTCGCACTGCACCGGGACAATAATACTGTGGGCGGCACAAAGGCCGTTGAGGGTGAGCAGCTCCAGGGAGGGCGGGCAGTCGATGATGATATAGTCATAGTCGCCGTCCAGCTGATCCAGCGCCTTGCGCAGCAGCTGCTCCCGGTCGTCCAGGCCGATCATCTCAATGCCTGCCCCGGCCAGAGCTTTATTGCTGGGCAGCACGTCTCCCCACTGGGTGGAGACGACTGCTTTCTTAGGGTCGGCTCCGTCAATCAGCACGTCATAGACGCTGGGAGAGACGGCGTTTTTGTCCACACCCAGTCCGGAGGTGGCGTTTGCCTGGGGATCGAAGTCGCAGAGCAGCACCCGCTTGCCCAGCTCCTTCAGAGCGGCTGTCAAATTGACCGCGGTGGTCGTCTTGCCGACACCGCCCTTTTGATTCGCAATCACGATTCGTTTTGCCACACAAACACCTTCCAACGGGGAATTTTTACCGCTATTATTATAGTATATCTCCCCGTTCAATGCAACCAGAGGCACGGGAATTTCCGCTGTTTTTGGCTCCGGTTTTTCAGGTGATTTTTGGCTGGTTTGTTTTTCGTGTGTTTCACGTGAAACAGTTTTCTGCTGTGCCGCAGGACTCTGTGCTGCATGGACGTCGTTTTGTTTCGGCCCGGAACGCTGAGAAGGCGGAGCGGTTTTTCGTGTTTCACGTGAAACATCTATCTCTGACGGAAGAACCCGGAGGGCGACCCGCCCGGTCTCCCGGCAGCGGGTCAGCTGAAGCCGGAGAGGCCGGGAAAACCTGCGGGCTAGACTGCGGCCCGCCTGACCCAGAAGAGAAAACAGCCGCCGTCCTTCAAGACGGCGGGACACGGCGGCCTGCATATCACTTGGAGGCCGCCTTGGGAATGACAATGGTCAGCGTGATGGCGTCCTCGCTCTCCTCCCGGCCGCAGGAGGCGGAGATTCCGGAGCGGCGCATGACCTCCATGCTGTGATTGATGGTGTTGAGAAAGAGACGGATGTCCCGCACCAGCAGGACGGGCTTCCGCCTGGGAACCGGCTTTTCCGGGGGCGCGGGCTCCGGATCCGGCTGGGGCTCCACGGCGGTAGGAGGGGGCTGAAGCAGCTGATCCACCAGCTCCTCGGTTTTGGAGACGGTAAGATTTTCCTGAATGATGGTATCCAGCACCTGTCCCCGCTGCTCCGGAGAAAGCCGGAGCAGCGCCCGGCCATGGCGCTCGGTGAGACCGTGGGAGCGCAGCGTCTCCAACACCTGGGGAGAGAGCTTGAGCAGACGCAGCTTGTTGGCCACGGCGGACTGACTCTTTCCGATGCGCCGGGCGGCCTCCTCCTGGCTCAGATGGTAGGTGGAGATCAGCTGCTCCAGAGCGAGGGCCTCGTCCACAAAGTCCAGATCCCGCCGCTGGAGATTCTCAATCAGGGCCAGCAGGGAGGACTCCATATCGTCCGCCTTGAGCAGGATACAGGGCACCGTCTCCAAACGGGCCAGCTTGGCCGCCCGGAGCCGCCGCTCTCCGGAGATCAGCTCATAGCTCCGATCCTCCAGCCGCCGGACGGTGAGGGGCTGGAGAATGCCGTGCTCCTGGATGGAGGCGGAGAGCTCCTCCAGCCCCTTGACCGAGAAGACCGTACGGGGCTGGTTGGGATTTGGGTGAATCTCCCAGACCGGGAGATAGAGAATGCGGGTGCTGTCAAAGGGGCCTCTCCTTCGTGTCAATGCCATATTTCCCACCACATACCTTCCGTTTCAGATTGGGTAAGATGAGAATAGCAATTTCCCACGGAAAAACCATGGGAAGACAGTCGAGGGGAAAAGTTTGTGAATTGCCCCGTTTGGACGGAAAACAGGACTGTTTGACAGAAAAATACTCCCGCTCCAAACAGAAGCGGGAGTAAGACAAAAAATTATCGGATGCCTCTTGTGCTTCGGGCGAGCTTCTGCTTCCGGATATCCTCTCCGACAAAGCGAACCTTGTAATACTCGCCGGTCAGCCGGGAATAAATCTGCGGGGTATACCGGCGGGCAACGTCATCGGGGGAGAGATTGGAGGAAATGACGGTCTGCTGCTGCTTCAGAATTCTGCTGTTCATCAGCTGATAAAGCGAAGAGTGAACCAGAGGAGAATTCATCTCGCTGCCCAGATCGTCCAAAATCATCAGGTCACAGGAGAGATAACGCTCAATGTCCTGACTGGCCTGACTGTCCCGTCCAAACTTCTGGGCTTCAAAACGATTGAAGACATTGACGGCGGAGTCGTAGACCACACTGTAGCCCTTTTCGCTGACCACACGGGCGATGGCGGCGGAGAGGAAGGTCTTGCCCAGGCCGGGATTGCCGGTGAGAAAGAGGTTGCGGGGATTCAAATAGTTTCCTGCATTCTCCTGACCGAATTTATTGGCAAACCGGAAGCAGATGCCCAGCGCAGTCTCCATAATATCCCGAGGGGCAGAACCGATAGAGGGATCATAGACAGGAGAGTAATAGTCCAGATCAAAGGTGTCAAAGGACTGATTGCCCAGGTTGAGCATGGAGGAGAGCGTTTTGATCTGTTCCTTTCCGCAGAGATCCTTCAGGCACTGACACATCTCAGAACCCCGCCAGCCCCGGTCATTGCAGAGCGGGCACAGGGGCTTGTAGGTGAGGGCGTCCTGGGCATAGCCATTTTGGGCCAGAAGCTGCTTTCGCTCCCGCTGGAGGGAGAGATTCTGCCGTTTGGCCTGCTCCAGGGCGGGCATGGGGTCCACGCCCTTGCGCAGGGCGGTCTGGGCTGCCTGGCGTACCGTCTGGCTCAATTGCCGGTCAATGGTCTGGAGCCGGGGCACCCGGAGATAGATCTCCCGGCGGCGGCGCTCAAATTCCGCCCGGTTCCGCTGGGCATTGGCGTTCAGCGCCTCGGTGGCGCTGCGAATTACCGCTCCATCATAGGGCATAGGTCTTGTCCCTCCTTACGATTGGGAATCGCCCTTCATCATAGCAAGGAGACGCTGCATCTCCTGGAAGTCCTGCTGAATTTCACGATTTTCTGCCTGCTGATCCTTGCGGGGCGGTTGGCCGGGCCGCTGATAGGCCGGACGGGATTGGGCAGCATCTGTCTTGCGTTCGGACTGCACCTGCTCCGGGGTGTGGAGATTTTTCTCGTGCCAGCGCTTCAAAATGCCGTTGCAGTAGTGCCAGTTCATCTTGCCGATGCTGGTGACTGTGATATCGTAGGCGATGGCAATGGTCTCCGGCGGGAAGCGCCACTCCAGCCACTGGCGGATAAACTGGCGCTCGCTGGCCACCGGCTGACGGCCGTAGATGCCCAGGGCGGCCAGCACCGCCCCCTCCTGAGTCTCCCGAAGAGAGACATTGCGGATGTACTCCTCTGCCGCGTCCAGGGTGTCGTAGCCCTGTTCCTTCCACTGATAGCCGGTGCGCTTGATCACCGAGATAGAGGGATTTCGTGCGGCGCCGTATTTCTTCCGGTTGCGCTCACACAGCCAGTTGACCATCATCAGCAGTACCTCCGCCGGGAGACCCACATGGTCGTATAGCTCCAGCAGGACGGAGACCTGGGAATTGGTGAGCTTCTTGCCAAACATCCGCTCAATCTCCTGGAGCAGAACGGGAAACTGACTGCCGGGATCCTTCAGCTCGTTGGCAATGTCGGCGGCGGTGTATTCCGGGGCCTGCTCCGGCTGAGGAGGCGCGTCCTCCAACTGAGGGAGGGCGGCCCCGGCGGCAAGGCCCAACTCCTGGAGCTGAGCCAGGGCGGTGTCCAGCTGGCCCCGGGTCCAGCTCAGTGCGGCGCCGGCCCGGGCCGGGTCATACTCGCCCTGACAGCGGAGCAGATAGAGGTAGAGCAGGGCGGCGTCGCCGCTGCCCAGCTTGACCAGCCGGTCCACCGTGGCGCCGTCCATGGAGACAGCCCGATTATTCAGATCAATCCGTTGGACGGCCATTGGCCCGCCTCCTCTTTCGTATTCTGTGTGCTCTATTTTACAACAAAATCCGGCTGGCGTAAATAGGGGGAGATTGGGGGATGCTGGGATGAAGTAGCGAAAAACAAATGGGATCGACTCCCTCAGTCGCCTTGCGGCGACAGCTCCCTCGGAGAGGGAGCCAGGGGCACCACAGTGTTTTTCCAGCTTGAAGCAAAGCACCAGCCCAAGCCTCCCTCTTTGAGGGAGGTGGCACGGCGAAGCCGTGACGGAAGGAGCGCGCCCCGCGCCAGCAGACAGTATTTGCAATAGCCAGACGAAACAAGGATGTTGTTTAATAATCGATTTGCTTTTGCATGGAATGAGCTTGCGCCGGGGTCGACTCCCTCAGTCGCCTTACGGCGACAGCTCCCTCGGAGAGGGAGCCAGGGGCACCACAGTGTTTTTCCAGCTTGAAGCAAAGCACCAGCCCAAGCCTCCCTCTCTGAGAAAGGTGGCACGGCGAAGCCGTGACGGAAGGAGTGCGCCCTGCGCCAATGCTTATAAATTGCCAGAGTCAGCCGATATGAAAAACATTTCACGTCTGACAGCCAATTCCTCTCAATAGCTGTCAGAAAAGGGAACATCCAAATCTAACCAGACATAAGCAATCTCAAAACCAGCCATACTCTCCAGAGAAACAAAGAAGGGAGCGCGTGGCATGGGACTGTTTGGCGCAAGCCAGGGACATATCTCTCACCACCCGGAGCGGCGGCCTCAGTTTGACCAGCCGTTGACCTGGGAGAATTTTGCGGCCATCTTTCAGGAGTGCGCCGATTTTTCGGAGAAGGAGCTGACCCCTCAGGGCTGGGGGCATCCAATCCAGATCGGCTGGCTGGACGGCATGGTGCGCAGTGAGCGGCTCAATGACTATGTGCTCCGCCCCCTGGCTGCCTGGCCCCTGCCGCAAGGGGAGCGGCCCGCCCAGGCAATTCTGGAGGGCGGCGTCTGGAACCAGAACGCCCAGCGGCAGGAGACGCTGGACGAGGTGGTGGAGGCGGTACTGGACGGGAGCTGCGCCATCTTCCTGCTGGACGGAGTAATCACCTGCTCGGTGGCCACCGAGGAGAAGCGGTCGGTCACCGAGCCGGAAAACGAGAGTCAGATCAAGGGGGCCAAAGACGGCTTTGTGGAGTCCGTCCGCACCAACACCTCCCTGCTCCGTCGCCGGATGCGGACGCCGGAGCTCCAGATTCAGCGCTTTGTCATCGGCCGGCGCACCAGGACGCCAGTGGAGCTGCTCTGGGTCAAGGGGATTGCGGAGGAGCGATTGATCCGTCGGATTGCGGACAAGCTGGAGGATATTGACGAGGACGCCCTGCTCACCACCGGTGCCCTGGAGGAGTATCTCACCGACCCCAAGGCCACCGCCTTTCCCAGAGTGCTCTTTACCGAGCGGCCGGACCGGGTGTGCCAGGGGCTGCTGGACGGGCGGGCAGCCATTCTGGTGGACGGGATTCCTCTGGGCTGTCTGCTGCCCGGGGACGTGAGCCAGTTTATGAAGGCGCCCCAGGACAAGAGCTATCACTGGGCGGTGTCCTCCCTGCTGCTGTTATTGCGGTATCTTTGTCTGCTGCTGACCCTGCTGCTGCCGGGGTTCTATATCTCGGTGGCCCAGTTTCACTTTGAGCTGATCCCCACCAAGCTGGCCATGTCTATCATCGCCAGCAAGCAGGATGTGCCCTTTCCCACCGCCTTTGAGGTGATGGGCCTGCTGGCCGCCTTTGAGATTCTGCAGGAGGCGGGCTTGCGCCTGCCCAAGACCATCGGACAGACGGTATCCATCATTGGCGGCCTGGTGGTGGGACAGGCGGCGGTGGACGCGAAAATCGTCTCTCCGGTGGTGGTCATTGTGGTGGCGGTGGCGGGCATTGCCGGCTTTACCATGCCCAATCAGGATTTCTCCAACGCCTTGAGGGTCTGGCGGTTTCTGCTGGCGGTGTTGGCCTCGCTGCTGGGCATCTTCGGCCTGATGGCGGGAACCGCCTTTTTAGTCGCCCATCTGGCCAGCCTGGAGGATTTCGGGGTGCCCTATCTGACCCCCTTTGCCCCCCGGGAGCGGAGCAGCCTGGAGAGCCACCCCATTCTGCGAAAGCCCATGCCTGAGGTAAAGCTGCGGCCCACCGAGCTGCACCCGGCCAACCGGAGGAAGCGGACATGACCGCCAGGCGAAAAGGGCTGCTGGTCCTGCTGCTGGCCTGGGCGCTCTTTTTGGGGCTCTCCAGCTGGGACAGCGACGTGCTGCCGGTCACCCGGGACATCACCCAGGTCAAGCTGATCCGCACCCTGGCCCTGGACAAGGGGGAGGGAGCCGCCCTGCGGCTGACCGCCTCCGGCAACCTGCAAAAAGAGGGGAATAGCGGACAGTCCAAGCCGCCGCTGGTACTCACCCAGGAGGCCATGACCATCTCTGGAGGCTGCTCCGGCCTCCAGCAGCAGAGCGACGGCTTTGTGGAGTTCGGCCATCTGGCGGAATGTGTCATCGGGGAGGAGCTGGCCAGAGAGGAGCTGCTGCAGCTGGCTGATTTTGTGGCCCGGGATTTTTCCATGCGGATGGAGAGTAAGGTATTTGTAGTGGCAGGCGCCACCGGAGAGGAGGCGGTACAGGGCGCCGCCTCCAAAAGCAGCGCCCTCACCGACCGGCTCACCGCCATCAGCCAAAACCGGAGCATGGGCGGGCGAAAGTGGCCCTATACCTTCCGGCAGCTGATCAGCCAGCTGGAGGACAACGGCTGCGGCCTGGTGCCGGTGCTCACCCTGACGGACAATCCGGACTATGACCCGGAGGGGAAGGGAGAGGAGCCGGAGAAGGAGATCAATCTCACCGGACTGGCTTTTCTGAAGGAGGGCAACCTGGCGGACTTTCTCACTCCGGAGGAGTCCAAGGGGGCGGCACTGCTGACCAATCAGGATCAGCTGGATATGGTGGAGCTGACCCTGGAGGACGGCACCCCGGTGGGAGTTCAGCTGGTCTACGCCCAGCGGAGCCTGGAACCCACATTTGATGAGGACGGCCGGCTCACACAGCTCACCATTCGGATTAAGGCGAAGGGAGAGCTCAGCGAGGTCAGCGGCCCGGTCAGCCCAACGGACGCGCAGAGCCTGGAACAGATGCACCAGGGCTTTTCCAAGCAGCTGAGACTCTGGGCCCAGGCGACGCTGGATCGCAGCCAGCAGGAGGGGGCGGATTTTCTCCACCTGCGCCGGGAGCTGATCTGCCACAGCCCGCTTCACAGCGGTCAGATACAGGAAAACTGGGATGACTGGTTTCCGGAGATTACACTCAAGACAGAGGTCAAGGGAGAGGTCGAGCGGAGCTACGATGTGGACCGGCCCATCGAGGAAGGAGCAGAGACATGGAGCAAGGACAAATCTCTCTCAAACAGCTGATGGTGCTGGTCTTCTGCGGCCTGCTCTCGCCTATGATCCGGATTATTCCCCGGGAGACGGCGGCGCTGGCCGGAGCGGGAGGATGGCTCGCCCCCATACTGGCGCTGCCGGTTTTTCTGTTGGCTGTATGGCTGTTGGTAAGCACCTTCCACCGGCTGCCCCGGGGCACCGACCTGGGGGGACTCTACCGGATGGCATACGGGCCGGTGCTGGGCAGGGTAGCCAGTCTGGTGACGGTGATCTGGCTGCTGCTGCTCACTGCGGTGGGTCTGCGGTTCTACGCGGAGGACTTTGTCTCCTCCATCTATCTGGACACTGACCTGTGGCTGTTCCTGATTGGACTCATTCTTATTGTCTGGTGGGTCACCGGCCGAGGCATGGGTACCGTCTGCCGTATGAGCCAGGTATTTTTCTATGCACTCTGTGGAATCGTGGGGCTGGTGATGCTGCTGGGAATTCCCGAGGTGGAGTTTTACCACGTCTGGCCGGTCTGGATGGAGGGCTGGCAGGGATTGGCCTGTTCTGCCCTGCCGGTACTGGCTGTGCTGGGCCACAGCATTCCGGTTCTCTTCCGAAAGGATGAGCTGGGACAGTCACAGGAGGGAATGGGCGTGACAGCCGCCTGGTTTCTTGTGCTCAGCTTGGTGCTCACGGCGCTCAATGGCATTATCATCGGCGTCTTTGGGTGGCAGACGGTGCAACGAATGCAGATGCCCTTTTTCAGCCTGGCCAAAGAGGGCTCTACCTTAAATATAGTGGAGCGGCTGGAATCCATTGTAGCGGGCGTCTGGGTTTTCTCTGATGTGGCCTTATTTTCCGCCCAGCTGCTGGCTGCGGAAGAGCTGACCAAGAGTGTGACCCAAAAAGCAAGCCGTCATTGGCTTTTGGGGGGCATGAGTATCATAGTGGTATTAGGGGCAGTCTGGATCAGCCCAAACGCATTTCAGCTGCGGAAAATCTGGACAGAGGTGGTGGAGCGCTGGGACTGGGCAGTCTGTTACGCCCTGCCGGTTCTGGCTTGTGCCATAGTGCTGTGCAGGCAAAAACAAAAGACACACAAGATTTAGTGGGTAGAATACACCCAAACCACACTATTTAGTGAAAAGGAAAGAAAGGAAAAAGTGCAGAAAAAAATGAAAAAAGGTATTGACAAAGGAAGAACAGTTTAGTATAATAACAAAGCTTTCAAAAAACGGATCTGCAATCGAGATTGCGAAATCCGTCTGCGGAAGTGTGTACGACAGCTCAAACGGTCAACACAAAAACTTCTGAGAAATCAGAAAAAAGAGCTTGACAAACGGTTTTGGGCCTGCT
>CAMELY010000056.1 GCA_945926565.1 uncultured Clostridia bacterium
TCACAGAGCCATACAGGCAGCTCTTGAAAGCCGTTACAGGGTCAGAGGCAGAACCTCCTCCGGCGGCACCGCCAGCCAGCCGGGGCAGTCCGCCGTCCCCTTGCCCTGCTCCCACCAGATGGGAGGAGCCTCCGGTTTTTGAGGTGGCACTGCCTGGCTCCGGCAGCGGAAGGGGGTCTCCGTCCGGCTGCGGAGCAGGACGGGAATCCGGTTCTCCCCCGGCTCAAATGCCGGGGTCAGGGCCTGGGCGCGGATGCCCAGTGCTTCTGTATCCTCCGGCACCGGCCAGGTGGTGGTCAAGGTCACGCCCCAGTCGGTGAGCAGCAGATGATGTTCGTCCACCCGCCGGGCGGGCAGGATATTCTCGCAGCCCACCAGCCGGGCCACCGGGACGGAGCCGGGATTGCGGAAAACCTGGTCCCGGTTCCTTGCCGTGAGCAGCCGTCCCCGCTCCATGACGGCCAGAAAGTCGCAGAAGCGGTACAGCTCCTCCAGGCTGTGGGAGACCATGATGACCTGACCCGGATAGTCGGAGAGAAATTCCAGCAGCTCGGTCTGCACCGCCTCCCGGAGGGCCAGGTCCAGGGCGGAGAAGGGCTCGTCCAGCAGAATCGTCTGGGGCTGAGCCGCCATCATCCTGGCCAGGGCGGTGCGCTGCTGCTGGCCGCCGGAGATCTGGCCGGGGCGCCGGTTCTCCAGCCCCTCCAGGCGAAAGCGGCGGATCAGCTCTCCCACCCGGGCCTGCCGCTCCCCCTTGGGGCAGTGAAGTCCGGCGGCGATATTCTGGGCCACCGTCATGGCGGGAAAGAGAGCGTAGTTCTGGAAAAGATAGCCCACCTGCCGCTCTCTGGGGGGCAGGCAGATTCTTTTCTCGCTGTCATAGAGCACCCGGCCATCCACCCGGATGCGGCCCCGGTCAGGGGATACCACACCGGCCAGCATTTTCAGCGTCATACTTTTGCCGCAGCCGGAGGGGCCCAGAATGCCCATGCGCCGGCTGTCGCCGGTGAGGGACAATTGGAGGGGAAAGCCCGCCAGCTGCTTTTCCAGGGTCAATTCCAATGCCATGTCACCACCGCTCCCCTTCTCCCATCACCTTGCCGGAGATCAGATTCATGGCGGCGATGAGCACAAAGGCGATGAGAAACACCACCGCCACCCAGATGCCGGCGGTGAGATAGTCCCCGTTCTGGAGCACCATGGCGATCTTCTGGGAGATGGTGCCCGTCTTGCCGGCGATATTGCCCGCCAGCATGGAGGTGGCCCCGTACTCCCCCAGGGCCCGGGCGAAGGTCAGGATGGTACCCGAGGCCACGCCGGGTCCGGCGGTGGGCAGCACCACCCGCCAGAAGAGCTGCACCTCCCCCATGCCCAGGGTGCGGGCTGCGTAGATCAGGTTGATGTCCACCTGCTCAAAGGCGGCCCGGGCGTTGCGGTACATGAGGGGGAAGGCAATGACAGTGGCGGCAATGACGCAGCCCAGCCAGGTCTGCACCACCTTGATGCCCAGCTCCTGGTACAGGAAGCCGCCAAAGGGCCGCCGGAGGGAGAAGATCAGCAGCAGGAAAAAGCCCGCCACCGTGGGGGGCAGCACCATGGGCAGCGTCAGCAGCCCGTCCAGCACCGCCTTCCACTTCGGGCCCGCGGACATGACCCGCCGGGCCGCCCACAGGCCCAGAAAGAAGCTGAGCGCTGTGGCGGCCAGGGCGGTTTTCAATGTAATCCAAAGAGGAGACCAGTCCAGCCCGGCCAGACAGTCGACGACCGCTTTCATCTCAGCGGTTATCCAGGAACATATAGGTCTCAAAGACCTCCATGGCCTCGTCGGTCTGCAGGAAGGCCAGGAAGTCGTCGGCAGCGGCGGTCTGGGCCTCGTCCGCCTCCGGGTTCACCACCTGGGCCACGGGGTAGATGATGTCGCCGGTGAGGTCAGCGGAGATATGTTCCAAAATGTCCACCCGATCAATGTCGGAGTAGGCGTCGGAATAATAGACGGTGCCCACCTCGTTAGAGCCCTCAGCCACCGCCTGGAGCACCTTGGAGACGTTGGAGCACTCGTTGATCTCCAGCCCGCCCAGGGCCTGAGAGACCGTCTCGGTGGTGATGTCAGAGGAGGTCGCCTCAGCATCCAGCACGCCCATGGCCTGGAGGGCCTTGCGGGTATAGTTGCCGGCGGGGACAGAGCCGTCGGCCAGGGCCATGGAAGCGGCCTCAGAGAGGTTCTCCAAACCGGTGACAGCGGTACCGGAGCCCTTCCAGGTGATCAGCACCACCTCGTTGCGGAGCAGGTTCACCCGGGTGCCCTCCACGGCAAGGCCGTCCTCCTCCAGCTGGTTCATCTGTTTGGCGGCGGCAGAGAAGAAGATGTCGCACTCATAGCCCTCCTCAATCTGGCTGAGCAGGGTGCCGGAGCTGTCGGCGTTGAGCGTGATCTTCACATTAGGATAACGCTCCCCATACATTTGCACCAGCTCTTCAAATGCGTTGTTCAGAGAGGCGGCGATAAAGACCTGGATCTCGGTCTCTTCCTGGGCGGCAGGTTCCTCCTGATCCTCCTGGGGCACTTCTGCCTCAGCATCAGGCTCAGCCTCAGGCTCTGCAGTTTCAGCGTCCTGGGACTCCGTCTCTGCCGGGGTCTCAGCAGGCTTCTCGCTCTGGGTGCTTTCGCCGCAGGCGGTCAGAGACAGGGTCATCATCAGCGCCAGCAGCATGGCAAACAGCTTTTTCATATTTGTTTCCTCCATTCCATGCAAATCAGGCGCGCACCAGGCAAATGGGTACACGCTTGTATGCTATTTTACCATTTGACTTATCCCCTGTCTAATTGTAATATATCTATAAACTTATCAAATCCATAGGTAAAATCAATGGGAGGACTTGTTATGACACTGCGGCATCTGCGCATTTTCTGTGCGGTTTTGGAGCAGGGCAGCATGTCTGCCGCCGCCCAGAGCCTGTTTATGACCCAACCCTCGGTGAGCCAGGCCATTCGGGAGCTGGAGCAGCACTACAACTGCGTCCTCTTTGAGCGGATGGGCCGGCGGCTGGCGGTGACCCCTGCCGGGGAGCGGCTCTATCCCCGGGCCCGGGCGCTGGTGGAGCAGTTTGAAGAGCTGGAGCAGGCCCAGTCCCGGGAGGGGCAGCGGCAGCTGCTGCGCATCGGCGCCAATCTCACCGTGGGCAGCGCTCTGCTCCACGACTATCTGGCCCGGCTGGAGCAGCGCTGTCCCGGGGCGGAGATTCAGGTCTATGTCAGCCGCTCGGCAGATCTCATCCAGAGGCTGAACGAGAACCGGCTGGATCTGGCTCTGACGGAGGCCCTGTCCGATCAGCCGGACTATTTCCAAATCCCCTTCTGTCAGGATCGGATTCTGGCTGCCGCCCATCCGGAGCACCCCGTCTTTCAGCTGGAGCGGGTGACGCCGGAGGCGCTGGCCGCCCAGCGTCTGCTGCTCCGGGAGCGGGGCGCCGGCGTCCGGGAGCAGTTTCAGCGGCTGGTGGAGGCCCGGGGTCTGGCCTGTAAACCCTATTGGGAGTCGGTGTCCTCCACCGTGCTCATTCACGCCGCCCAGCGGAAGGAGGGAGTTGCCATTCTCCCCTACCAGCTGGCCCGGGAGGCACTGGAGACTCATCCCGAATTGCTGCGGGAGGTGCCGGTGGCGGAGCTTGATTTTCGGCGGCAGCTGGTGCTGCTCTGCCATCGGAAGAAATATATCTCCCGCATGATGTCCCTGCTGGGGGAGATTATACTGGGAACACCTCTGGAGGCAGCGATTGAACATTTGTAGTTTGTCCCTGTCTTGCATCAGATGGCGGTTCTTGTTATAATGCTTCTGATAAAGCATTGGAAGGGAGTTTTTGTGTGCAACATACAGCGTTGAAGCGAAGGCTGCTGGCACTGACCGTTTCCGGTCTTTTTTTGGGGGCAGTCCTGCTGATCTATGGATTTACTTACTCCACCAACGACGATCCAACCATTGTGGCAATTCTCAATGGCAGTTATAGCGGCACCCCGGACGGGCACGGAATCTTTGTCAAGTATCCCCTCTCCTGGGTCATCAAGACCCTGTACAGTCTGACCACCGCCGTTGCCTGGTATCCGGTGGTCATGATGCTGATTTACTGGCTGGCCATGGGGTTCCTGCTCTGTCAGCTCTATGCCCGGTTCCCAAAGCATCCTGTTTTGATCACCTCCCTCTTTCTGGCAGGCATGAGCCTTCTCTGGATCAGTCAGATCGTCCGCTTTACCTTCAGTACCTGCGGCGCCTTTGTGGCCTCCGCTGCCTCCCTCTCCTATGCGCTGATCCGGCGGGAGGAGGATCGGAAGGTGAGCAAGCTGGGGCCCCTGCTGCTGCTGCTCTGCCTGTCCTACTGCATTCGGGATTATTTTGCTCTGGTCAGTCTGTTCTTCCTGGCCGTTGTGTGGCTGAGCAAATACTACGACCGTCTGCTGAAGGAGCCAAAATGCTGGCTGATTCCTGTCATGGGATTTGCCAGCCTGGCTCTTTGTATCGGCTGCAATTCTCTCGCCTATTCCAGTCCGGAGTGGCAGGCATTTCTGGCCTACAATGACCAGCGCTCCTATGTCCAGGATTACGCCGGCGTGCCTGAATATGACGGAAACGAAGCGCTCTACGACTCCCTGGGCTACAGCAAGCGAGAGCGCAAGTGCATCCACGACTATCACTATATGCTGCTGGATGAGTTCAGTCCGGAGGTTTTCCAGCGTCTTTATGACTATGTCAAGGAGCAGGAGGTCACACCCAGCCCGGTACAGGCGCTGAAAAAGACGCTCAAGACCACCGTCAAGCATTACCTTCTCTTTGACAGCGAGAAGGTTCGGCCGCTGCAGGCCGCCTCGCTGGCCGCTCCGGCGGCACTGCTGCTCACGGCGCTGTTTCTCTCCCTCAAGGACAAGCGGCATTACTGGATCTTTCCGCTGATGGTGCTGGTGGGCTTGGGCTGTATGTGGCTGTATATCTGCTACAACGGACGATATCCATCCCGCGTGGCCTTCTCTCTGCGGATCATCACCGTTCTGGCCAGTGTGGCCGGTTTTGCCATTCTCTTCACCCAGCGGCCGATTCAGCCCGGTAAGCAGTGGCAGGAAGGCCTGGGGTGCAAGGTGCTGATCGCACTGTCACTGGCTGCGGCGCTGTTTGGCTTCTCCAGTGCCTGGGATGCGGTTGGACGTGCCTCTGCCCCGGAGCGGGCCGCTTATTACGTCTATGCGGACGAGCATCCGGAGGCGCTCTTCCTCCGGGACACAAAGCTGTCTTACAGCAATCGGGAGGATTCCCCCAGCACCAATGAGATCTCCACCGGAGGCTGGCTGCACTACAGTCCTCTCTATGAGAAAAAGCTGGCAGATCTGGGCCTGACTGAGATCAGCCGCTCTACCCTGCTTCAGCCGAACGTCTATCTCATTGCCGCAGAAGACAAAGACGTCCGTACACTGCTGGGCGTTGGAAAAAAGACGCCGCTGGACTATGAGGTTGTCGCCGAATTGGACGGTGTCTGTATCTATCAGTTTTTCTCCATCGGATAAGTCTCAGCCGCTTCACACTGATAGCTCGGCCAAAACAGTATCAAATGCCCTCCGGCACAGCGCTAAACTGTACCGGAGGGCATTTCCGTTTCCCGTTTCGTTTTTATACCACCCGCAGGGGGCAGTCCTCCCCGGCAAAGAACTGCCGGGCAGCCTCCAGGGAATTTTTCACCATGTCGTCCGCCACCGTGTCCGTCCAGAAGGCCAGATGGGGGGTCATAATCACATTGGGCATGGCGTTGAGAATGGCCAGATCGTGATTGCCCAGCACCTTGTTCTTGTGGTCCAGATAGTAGACCGACCGGTCCCCCTCAAAGACGTCCAGGGCTGCGCCCGCCAGGTGGCCGGATTCCAGGGCGTCGATCAGCGCCGCCGTCTCAATCAGATCTCCCCGGGCGGTGTTGACCACATAGGCCCCGGGCTTCATCTTGCCGATGGCCGTTCTGTCCAGGAAATGATAGGTCTCCGGGTTGGAGGACAGGTGGAGGGAGATCAGGTCGCTCTCCCGGAGCAGGGTGTCCAGATCCACGTCGGTGACGACGCCCGCCAGCTCCGGCTTGGGGCGGCGGCTCCAGGCCAGGAGCCGGCAGCCGAAGGCGCTGAGCCGTTTTGCGGTGACCGCGCCGATGTTGCCGGTGCCGATGATGCCCACCGTCATGGTGTGCAGCTCTCTGCCCCGGAAGCACTCATAGTTGAAGTCCTGGCCCAGGTTGCGCAGCAGCGCGGCCTTGGTCTGCCGGGTCACCATGAGCATGAGCATGACGGCGTAGTCCGCCACGCTGGCGGCGGAGTAGGTGTTCCGGGTCACCGCCAGGCCATGGGCTTTGGCATAGGCCAGGTCGATATTGTCCACCCCGATGGCCCGGGAGGAGAGCAGCTTGACGCCGCCGGCCAGGTAATCGTCGATCATCGCCGGAGTAATCCCCCGGGCGGCGGCGATGGCGATGCAGTCATATCCTCTGGCCAGGTTGGTATTCTCCGGCAGAGGGCGCTCGGGGCAGCAGGTCACGTCAAAGCCATAGCCGGCGGCAAAGCGGGCGTACCGCTCCACCTCCTCCCGGCCGCAGGCATAGGCGAAGAGCTTTCTCATGGCGTTTTCAGGCCTCCAGCTTGGAGTAGACCACCTTGGAGGAGACGCCCTCCAGGCGGCCCACCTTGCCGGAGAGGGCGGAGATGGCGTCTCCGGGTGCGTCCAGCATGACACTGATCAGGTTGACCCCCCGCTTGGGGTAAGGCAGTCCCATCCGGCCGATCACATAGGGGCCGTACTGGTGGAGCAGCTCGTTCAAAGCGGGTACGGAGTCCGGATTCTCTACGACAATGGCTAGCAGGGCCACACGGGTCTCTTGCATATGGTTCACCTCAATTTTCTCACGTTCGATCAGCGGGTCGGTATTACTTCGAGCCAATAGCCGTCGGGGTCTGCAATGAAATAGATGCCCATGGCCGGGTTCTCAAAGCAGATGCAGCCCATCTCCCGGTGCCTGGCGTGGGCGGCCTCGAAATCATCCACCCGGAAGGCCAGATGGAACTCGCACTCGCCCAGGTCGTATTTCTGGGGGTGATCTCTCAGCCAGGTCAGCTCCAGCTGGAAGTCGGACTGGTCATTGCCCATATAGACGATGATGAAGGATCCGTCCGCCGCCTCCTTGCGGCTGACCTCATGAAGCCCCAGTGCCTGCTCGTAAAAGGTCATGGAGGCGGTCAGGTCGGACACATTATAGTTCTCGTGAATCATCTGAAAGCGCATAAAACGCCCTCCTCTTCGGTATCAGTCTGCCGTCTGCCGGCAAGCCGATTATACCAAAAAGGAGGGAGAGATGCAATGTTTACCCATAGAGGAGCCAGGCCAGCCAGCTGCCCCGATAGAGCAGAAATCTGCCCAGAAAGACCAGCGCCACTGTCTGCGCCGGGCCCACCGGCCACCGAAGCTGCTGCTCCGGCTTCCACCGGGCAAGGCAGGTGAAGAGCCGGAAGGCCAGCCAGCCCAGCACTGTCCCCAGTGTGTTCATGATAAGATCATCCACATCGGTAGCCCTGAGATTGCACAGTTGACTCAGCTCGATGAGCAGAGAGAAGGCCAAACCGGAAACCAGAATCGCGTCAGGCCGGTTCAGCCGCTCCCAAAGCAGTGGGAGCAGAAAGCCCAGGGGCATCCCCAGCAGCAGGTTGAGGGCATAGCCCAGTGGACTGATGCCCTGGGAAAAGGGGAGCAGGTTGACCTCCCCTCCCCCCAGGGAAATCCCGTGGTAAAGGGCCTCCCAGAGAGTGCCCGCTCCGGTGACCTGGAAGGCCAAGGCCAGATACAGGCCAAAGAGGGCCATCCAGACCCAGCGGGAGCCGTTGACCAGGGCTGTGCCCTGCCGCTCCCGGTACCGTCCGTTCAGCGCCAGGGCGATCACCCAGGGCAGCAGACTGCATCCCAGCTCATAGGCCATCAGACCCGCGTCCCGGATATCCCCGCTCAGAGCGGAGCAGAACAGGAAAAAAGCCAGGGCGCAGAGCAGAATCAGACAGAGCAGCAGCATACAGTCTCCTTTCCGGGCTTTTCTACCCGATCTCGTTCAGAAAAGCCCCCAGAGGATCTGCCGGCGTCTCCCCTTCCGCCGGGGCGGACGGGGCAGCGGGCTCAGGCAGCGTCAGCTTTGTCTCCGGCTGCTCCGGCTGCGGCCCTCCCTGGGGCAGGGTGACGATGGCCTTGAACAGGTCGCCGTCCACCACCAGGTCAAAGCTGCCCTTCTGGGCGGTGGTCAGATTGCGGGCGATGGAGAGGCCCAGGCCGCTGCCCTCGGTGGAGCGGGCGCTGTCTCCCCGGACAAAGCGCTTCATCAGCTCGTCGGCAGGGACGTTGAGGGGGTCGGCGGAGATATTCTTCACCGTTACCGTGCAGGTTCCCCTCCCCGCCGTCACATCCAGATAGACCCGGGTGCCGGGCATGGCGTATTTCGTGCAGTTGCCCAGCAGATTGTCCAGTATCCGCCACAGGTGCCGGCCGTCCGCCAGGACAGTGCAGGGCTCCTTGGGCGCAGAGATCACCGGGGTGAGGCCTGCCTGGGCCAGCCGCTCCTCATATTCCGCCGCCGCCTGATTCACCAGCTGGGAGAGATCCAGCCGCTCCAGCTGGACGGCGATGGTGCCGCTGGCCGCCTTGGAGGCCTCCACCAGATCCTCCGTCAGCGTCTTCAGTCGCTGGCTCTTCCGGTCCAGCACGTCGATATAGCCCCGGACCGTCTCGTCCTGGATATCCGCCTTTTTCAGCAGGTCCACATAGTTGATGATGGAGGTC
>CAMELY010000057.1 GCA_945926565.1 uncultured Clostridia bacterium
TAGTGTGCTACGCCAAGAATGAAAATACCGCAGTTGCCGGAAAGCAGTGCGGTATCATAAAATTCGGTTCCAGGATTGATATATTTCTGCCTTTGGATGCCGACATCAAAGTCTCCCTCGGCTCTTATGTTCGTGCCAGCGAGACTGTCCTGGCTGAGCTGGCCGGCTAGGCGACTGCTGTTTAGGCTCTGCCTTATCTGCTCATTTGCAGCATTTTACGGGCATAACGGTTCCCTATCTTCAACTGAGCTTCCCTGCTGAAATGGGGGTTTGACAGCTACTCTGTCCATTCCATTCTGGACAGCACCGACCCGGTGGCCGAGGTTCCGGTGACCCTGGGCAAGGACGTGGACAGCGTGCTGGTGGTGCCTGGGGACGGGCTGAAGGCGCTGCTGCCCAACGACGTGACCAGCGACAAGTTTACCACCAAGGCGGAGGTGGTGGAGTCAGCGGAGGCCCCCATTGAAAAGGGCCAGAAGCTGGGCACCCTCACCGTCTACCTGGGGGAGGAGGCCTACGGCTCAGTGGATCTGGTGGCGCTGGACGCTGTGGAGCAGTCGGTCTTCCTGGCGAAAAAGAAGGCGGTGGAGGATTTTATCTCCCAGACCTGGTTTAAGGCTGCCATTGGCCTGGCGGTGCTGGTGGTGCTGATCGTGGTGCTCCGGCTCACGGTGTTCCGGCCTAAGCGCCGCTATGGCTCCAGCTATACCGGCACCCGCCGGCCCCGGAATTACAAGGGCGGGAGACGGAGAAAGTAATCTGAAAAAATGCGACTGCCGCAGCCTGATGCATGGTCAGGCTACGGCAGTTTTCAATTTGAAGCGTCTTGATGGTATAACGATCAATCATATACCGCCCGGAACTCCCCGGCCAGGGCCTCCTGCTCCGGGCCGGGGCAGTCAAAGGCCAGGGCATCCACCTCCGCCAGCTCGCACAGGGAGTTGACCAGGGCCTGACGGGCCCACTCGTCCGCCGTGAGCAGCTCCGCCCAGCTCTCCGGGAGGGTGAGCAGACAGACGCTGCCCAGCATCTCGTGTTCCAGCTGGCTCTCCAGCCCTTCAAAGGGTGCGGTCATCTGGTCGGGGTGCTGAGGCCCCTGGGTGAGCAGCAGGATGACCGCGTCGATCCGCTCCGTCAGGCTGGTGCCGGTGAGCTCTGACTCCCGGTACTCAGTGCCCAACCCGCCCCCGTCCAGCAGGGGAAAGTAGAGCTGAAAGCCCAGGGTGACAGGATCCCGGGCCTCGCCGGTGAGCAGTAGATCTGCGGCAGACAGGTTTTGGCCGCTGCCCTCAGGGAGGGACTCCCCATCTACCGTGACGGTCACCCGATCCACCGTCTCCAGCTGGGTCAGGGTGAGCACCAGAGAAAAGTTTGCCAGGGTCAGGGCGATGCCGCTGAGCTCGCTGTACTCCTCGGAGAAGTCCAGGGTGAGCAGCCCTTCGGAGACAGACCAGGACAGCAGCCGGAGCTCCTCCGGGAAGACCTGCTCCAGCTGAGAATCCTGGGGGGGCTGAAGCAGCCGGTCCACCATTTGACCCGGATTCGGCTGGGCGGGGGCGTCCTGCCAGAGCTCCCCCTGGAGGGCGGCGCTCAGGCCGCCGGTATCGCTGCGGGCGGCGTAATAGAGCAGCAGGCTCTGGTCCGATTGCTCCGACGGTCCGCAGCCGGACAGGAGCAGCAGGCACAAAGCCAGCAGCAGGGCGGTGAGCCGTCTCATCTTCCATCCTCCTTTGCCGCGGGGAAAGTGGCCTGGAACCAGGTGCCGCCTCCCGCCCGGGGGCCGACGCCAATCCAGCCCCCGTGGAGGTGGACCGTGTCCCGGACGATGGAGAGGCCCAGACCGGTGCCGCCCGCCTCCCGGGAGCGGGCCTTGTCCACCCGGTAGAACCGGTCGAAGACCTTTTCCCGCTCCGCCTCGGGAATGCCGATGCCGGTGTCCTCCACCCGGAGAAAGACCCGATGCGCCTCCCGGCCCAGCAGTACCCGCACCAGGCCCTGGGGACAGTTGTACTTGATGGCGTTTTCCACCAGGTTGAAGACCACCTGGTACAGGTCGTCCTCGGTGGCCAAGATGACACAATCGGGTTGAAAATCTGTCTCAAAGGTGATACCCCGGCTCTGGGCCAGGGGAGTCAGCATTTTCAGTGCCTTTTCCGCCGGCTGCCGGAGATCCACCCGCTCCCGCTGGGCCAGGCGGCTGCTGTCCAGCCGGGTGAGGGCCAGCAGCTTTTCCGTAATCCGGTTCAGGCGGGCGGCCTCCTCCCCGATGTCCGAGACGAAGTCCCGCATGGTCTCCGCGTCCATATCCCCGCTCTGAAGGATGGAGTCGGTGAGCAGCCGGATGCTAGCCAGGGGGGTTTTCAGCTCGTGGGAGGCGTCGGAGACAAAGCGGCGGCGCACCTCGTCGGTGGCCTGGAGCCGCTGGGTCAGCTGGTTGTATTCCTCTGCCAGCTGGGTCAGCTCGTCATGGCCCCGGACGGTGAGCCGGTGGGAGTATTCGCCCTCCCGGAGAATCTGGATGGCGGAGAGCAGGCCGCTGATCCGCCGGGTCATGGTGCCGGAGAGGACGACGCTGAGCAGCAGGGCGGCGGCGCAGACCACCACAGAGATGCGCATCAGATTGTCCTGGAGGCCCAGCAGCACCAGGCCCTGCTGGCTGTCGTACTGATAGAGATAGACGGCGCCGATGGTCACATTGCGGCAGACCACCGGGCAGGCGGCGCCGGAGCGGAAGACTCCGGCGTGAAAGGCGGACTGAAACACGTCCTGCCCCTCCAGGGCCAGGACGATCTCCTGAAAGAGGGCGTACTGCCCCTCCTGATTTTCCGCTCCCGGGGCGCTGTCATAGAGAATCAGACCGGAGGGGTCAGTGACCAGGGTGCGGTTGAGGCCCCGCTCCTGGAGCAGGGCCATAATACGCTCCACCCCGTCGCCGGTGAGTATCTCCAGACCGGAGAGGTTGGAGGCCAGCACGGAGGCCTCGTTCTGCAGGGCGGTCTGCTTGCTCTGAAAGACCAGCTCCTGAGAGGCCACAAGAGGATAGGTGTTGAGGACGATGAGCACCGCCAGAATGATGAGAACGTAGCTGACGGCAAACTTGGCCTGCAGGCTGTGCCGGAGGGGAACCCGGGCCTGGCCGGGGCGGGTGCGGGTCAAGGCGGTCACCTCCCGGGGCGCTCCGGCCGGTCTTCACCCTTGAAGTAGTAGCCCACGCCCCACTTGGTCAGGATATACTGGGGAGAGGCGGGCACCAGCTCCACCTTTTCCCGCAGACGGCGGATGTGCACATCCACCGTCCGGTAGTCTCCCTGATACTCATAGCCCCAGACCTTGTCCAGCAGCTGCTCCCGGCTGTACACCCGGCCGGGGTGGGCCATGAGCAGCTCCAGCAGGTCAAACTCCTTGGCGGTGAGCTCCACCGAGATGCCCTCCCGCTTCACGTCCCGGGCCACCCGGTCCAGCAGGATGTGGCCCTTTTCCACCGTGTCCTCCGGGTTGCGGTAATCCGCGGCCCGGTCCCGGCCGGCGGAGCGGCGCAGCAGCGCCTTAATGCGGGCCTTGAGCTCCAGAACGTTGAAGGGCTTGGTGACATAATCGTCCACACCGCACTCGAAGCCCATGATTTTATCCATGTCTTCGCCTTTAGCTGTTAACATAATAACGGGGACATCGGAGAAGGTCCGGATCTGCATGCAGGCCTGGAGGCCGTCCAGCCGGGGCATCATCACGTCCAGCAGGATGAGGTCAGGCCGCTCCTGCCGGGCCAGCTCTACCGCCTGGGCCCCGTCAAAGCCGGTGACCACCTGGTAGCCCTCGTTTTCCAGATTGAATTTCAGGCCCTTGACCAGAACCTTTTCGTCGTCTACGACCAGAATTTTCATGAATGCTCCTTTGATGCGGCGGCTTGATGGGCCTGCAGCCAGGCCAGGGACTGGGCGGAGGTGAGGATCTGCTCACCGGTGGCCACGGCGGGGACAGGCTGGGTCTGGGCGGAGGAGCCCTGCCGCTCCAGCTGGGCCCGGTACTCCTTGGCGGAGCAGCCGAAGCGCTGGACAAACAGCTTGTTCAGATACCGGCTGTCGGAAAAGCCGCACTCCATGCAGATCTCCAGCAGGCTGAGGCCGGGGTCTCCGACGAGCTGGAGGGCCTTTTCAAACCGGGTGATGTTGAGATAGTCCTGGAAGGTGATATTCAGGTTGTCCCGGAGAAAGTGGGAGAGATAGGCGGTGGTGACCCCCTCGGACTTGGCAAGGTCGGACAGCCGAAGAGGCTCATAGTAGTGCTCTTCAATGTAGCCGGTGATCCGGGCCAGCCGGTCCCCCTTCTTTTTCCGGGAGGAGAGCTCGGCCTCGCTGATGGTGCGGTGGGGCACCTGGAGGAGCAGATCCCGGAAGAGCAGGCACAGCTGGGCCACGCAGGTGAGCTGGCTGTAGGGAGCGCCCTCCCAGAAGGCCAGGGCGGTGTCGGTCATCCGGCGGGCCAGGGGGGCGGTCTCCCCCTCCAGCTTGATCCGGTCAAACTCCACCCGCCCCAGGGCGGGGATATACTCCCCGCAGAAGTTCACCGAGGTCTGGACGATGAGGATGCGCACCGGCGTCTTGTCCAGGCTGACAATCTCATGGGATTGGTTGGGGTTGAAGAGAAAGAGATCTCACTGTTTGGCGGTGAAGCTCTCATCCTTCAGCCGGATGCTGGCACGGCCCTCCCGCACCAGGGCCAGCTCCCAGGCCCGATGGACGTGGGCGCTGCGGGAGTGGATGAAGACGATAAAAATCTGCATGTGTCGGATCTTCTCGTATCGGATCAGTTCGTACTCACTTTGCCCCATTGCCTCCGCCTCCCGGCTTTTTTCTTTCATAGTAGCATAAGCGGGTGGGAAATACAAGAAAAAGGGAGAGATGGAAAATCGCAATATTGTCCCGGAGGAGGAATGACCGTTGCGCCGGGAGAAAAAGGATGGCATAATAGAGAAAAGGTTTCAGCAAATGCTTTCGGTTTGATTTGCTGACAGCCTGAAGCGGCGCACCAGCCCCTGCCTCCCTCTCTGAGGGAGGTGTCTGCCCGAAGGGCAGACGGAAGGAGTGCGCCCCTGCGCCGGCGTTTCGCGTTTGCCGGAGTTGGCCGAACAAAGGACATTTTTTAGTTGCCGGCCAACATGGTGCAGGGCTTCAATCTGCGCCGGGGGCGGCTCCCTCAGTCGCCTTGCGGCGACAGCTCCCTCGGAGAGGGAGCCGTGTTCCCAAGCCTGCCAGTCCGAAGCGGCGCACCAGCCCCTGCCTCCCTCTCTGAGGGAGGTGTCTGCCCGAAGGGCAGACGGAAGGAGTGCGCCCCTGCGCCGGCGTTTCGCGTTTGCCGGAGTTGGCCGAACAAAGGACATTTTTTAGTTGCCGGCCAATATGATGCAGGGTATCAGTTTGTGCCGGGTCGGCAGCTTCTGACTGCCCGTGTAAAATATTTATCCCTCTGCCTCACACAGAAAGGAAGGCCAACCATGAAACGAAGCATCCGTCTCCTCAGCCTTGCCCTCGCCCTGCTGCTGCTCCTGCCCCTGGTGCCTGCCGCCCAGGCGGCGAATGAGGAGATTTCGGTCACCAGCGGCACCCAGGGCCAGTATCAGTCCGCCGTCCTCTTTACCCAGGACATGCATGAGCACTTTCTCCCTGTCTCCGACGGGGCGGGGAGCACCTACGGCGGATTTGCCCGGCTCTCCACCCTGCTGGAGCAGGAGCGGGCCCAATATCCCGACGCCCTGACGGTGGACGCCGGCGACTTCTCCATGGGCAGCCTCTTCCAGTCCATCTATGCCGCTGAGGCCCCGGAGCTGCGGCTGATGGGCAAGCTGGGCTTCGACGCCGCCACCCTGGGCAACCACGAGTTTGACTACCGGCCCGAGGGGCTTTCCTCTATGCTCCGGGCGGCGGCGGACAGCGGCGATCCCCTCCCCGCCCTGGTGGACGCCAACTACCTCCCCCGCATGGCGGAGGAAGAGGGCTATTCCGACACCGACGCCCTGGTGTGGGAGGCCATGGAGGCCTATGGAGTACAGGATTATGTCGCCCTCTCCCGGGGCGGCATCACCTACGCCATCTTCGGCATCTTCGGGGAAGAGGCGGACGCAGACGCCCCCATGTCCGGCATGGTGCTCTCCGACCCCATTGAGACCGCCCAGGCCACAGTGGACAGGATCAGGGCGGAGGTGGAGACGGAGGAGCCGCTGTTTATCATCTGCCTCTCCCACTGCGGCACCGCCACCGGCGGCGGCTCTGAGGACGAGGAGCTGGCCAAGGCGGTGGAGGGTATCGACCTGCTCATCTCCGGCCACAGCCATGTGGTGCTGGAGCAGCCCATCCAGGTGGGGGAGACCCTCATCGTCTCCGGGGGCTGCTATACCCAGTACCTGGGAGAGATTTTGGTCAATTGGAATGCCGACGGGAAAAAGACTGGCTATGAATACCGGCTGCTGCCGCTGGACGACTCCGTGGCGGAGGATCCCGCCATCGCCCGGGAGATTGAGGACTACCAGGCCCTGGTGGAGCAGGAGTATCTCACCCAGTTCGGCTATACCGGCTACGACCAGGTGCTGACGGAGAACCAGATCGTCTTTGACACGGTGGACGATCTCTATGCCAACTATCGGGAGTCTGGGCTGGGCAACCTGATCGCCGACGCCTACCGCTACGCTGTGGAGCAGGCGGAGGGGCCGGATAGCCTGCCCGTGGATTTTGCCCTCACCGCCTGCGGCGTGGTGCGGGACACGGTGCCTCTGGGAGCGGTCACCGTCTCGGACGCCTTTAACGTCTCCTCTCTGGGCATCGGCGCCGACGGCGTGGCGGGGTATCCCCTGGTGGCAGTCTGGCTCACCGGAAAAGACGTGAAAAACGCCTTTGAGGTGGACGCCTCCATCACCGACCTGATGCCCGCCGCCCAGCTCTATTTCAGCGGCATGACCTTTACCTGGAACCCCTACCGGATGATCTTCAACAAGGTGGAGCACTGCGGTCAGCTGCTGGAGGACGGCTCTGTGGCCGAGATCGAGGATGACAAGCTCTACCGGGTGGTCACCGGCCTCTACTGCGGCCAGATGCTGGGGGCGGTGGAGTCCCAGTCCTTCGGCATTCTCTCCATCACCCCCCGGAACGCAGACGGCAGCCCCATCAATATGGAGCGGCTGGAGGACTATATCGTCCACGACGAGACGGGAGCGGAGGTGAAGGAGTGGGCGGCCATCGCCGCCTACCTCCAGAGCTTTGACGGCTCAGTGCCCGATCAGTATGCCGGAACGGAGGGCCGAAAGGTAGAGCACGCCTCCCTTCATCCGGTGGCCCTTCTGCGCAATTGCAGCTCCCTCACCTTTGGCATCCTCTGCCTGATATTGGCGCTGATTCTGCTGCTCGTCCTGGGCATTCGCCGGCTGAGCCGGTGGCTGCGGCGGCAGAGGCGTCCCGACCTCCGCCAGCGGGGAGGCGGGAAGCCCTATACCGGCGGCAGCCGGCCCAAGGGAGGACAGCTCCCCCTGACCCGGCCGGCAGGCACTGCCGGACGCCGGTTCCGGCTGTCCAAACGCCGCTATGGCCCCGGCCGGTTCCAAAAGCGGACAGCTGGCTATACCGGCAGCCACCGCAGCCGGCCCAGCGATAAGCCAAAGCCCAGCTTCTGGGGAAAGGCGTACCGGGGGAGGCGGTGAGGGCCTGCTTCCCGCGTCGAAAGAGCGCTTCGGCGCTCTTTTCGCTCTTGACATAGATAGATGATCTATCTATAATAATACATAGATAATCTATATAAAGGAGGAAACCTACATGGGCAGTGACAAACAGATGGCCTTCGGCAGCGCCGGGATGCTGCTGCTCAAGCTGCTGGAGCAGTCTGACCTGTATGGCTATCAGATGATAGAGGAGCTGGCCCGGCGCTCTGACCACACCTTTGACTTGAAGGCGGGCACCCTCTACCCCCTGCTCCACAGTCTGGAGGAGCAGGGCTATGTCCAGTCCTACGACGGAGGGGCCCAGGGCAAACGAGTGCGCAGGTTCTATCATCTGACTGTCTCTGGCCGCAGGGCGCTGACCCAGAAGGAGCAGGAGTGGGAGGCCTATACCCGAGCGGTGAACCAGGTGCTGAAGGGAGGGACGTGTCATGGCTGAGGAGAAACGGATGGAGCAGTATCTCCGACAGGTAGAGGAGCAGATTCGCTGGAAACGGGCCCGGACAGCGGTGACCCGGGAGCTGCGGCAGCACCTGGAGGATCAGAGGGAGGCCTGTCTGGCTGCCGGGCTGAGCCCGGAGGAGGCGGAGGCCGAGGCGGTGCGGCAGATGGGGGATCCGGTCTCGGTGGGCCAAGAGCTGAATCGGCTCCACAGGCCCCGGCCCCAGTGGGGGCTGATGGCTCTGACCCTGGCGCTGGCGGCGGTGGGGATGGGGCTTTCCCTGATGACGGCGGACAGTCTGGCCGAGGCGGTGCAGTATCGTCTCCCCGGCCTGTTGGCGGGGAGCGCGCTGTGTGTGCTGATCTATTTTTGGGATTGCAAGCCTCTGCTTCGACATCCCATGGTTTCGGCCTGTCTTTTTGCGCTGGCCCCTGCCGGCGCCCAACTGCGCTGCGACCAACGGATCAACTATTTTTGGTACGGGAGCTGGCTGGGG
>CAMELY010000058.1 GCA_945926565.1 uncultured Clostridia bacterium
AGCCGGAAGGGGCCGGTGGGAGCCGGCAGGCCGGAAGATTCGTGATATTGGATGGAGATGCCGGCCTCTGCCAGGGGCGGGGCATTGGGAGAGGCGAAGGCCTCCAGCTGATCGGAGGAGGTCTTAGCGCTCCGGTTCCCCCGGAGCAGTCTGCCGTTGAAGTAGAGGCAGACCTCCCGCACCCGGCCGGAGGCGGCAATCAGCATGGCGGTGACGATATTGCTTCGCCCGTCGCTGCGCAGCTCGCACAGGGGAATCTGGGCGCCGGTGAAGATGACCGGCTTGTCCAGATTTTCCAGCATAAAGGACAATGCGGAGGCGGAGTAGGCCATGGTGTCAGTGCCGTGGAGCACCACAAAGCCGTCAAAATCGTCGTAGCGGCTGGCAATGGCCTCGCCCAGTTGGTTCCACTCCCGGACGGCGATGTTGCAGGAGTCCAGCAGGGGAGAGAACTCCACCACCTCCCAGGCGGGGCTGTCGGGATGGAAGAGATCCGGAATGGTGTTCAGCATCTCGTGAAAAGACCGGCTGCTGGGAATGTATCCGTTTTCGCTGGGAACCATGCCGATGGTTCCGCCGGTGTAGATCATGCAGATCCGCTTGCCCATAAGCCCCCCGCCTCTCTCTGTTGTCTGAATAATTGGATTGTATCATATGCAGGACATGAGCACAATCGGAAAATCCGCCTGATTGGGACTGAACAGACAGAGCGCTGTTCAGCCCCGAAATTCCTGGTGAGACGGAAGGATCAGGGCGGCGGAGGCTGGACGTCCGGCAGCTGGGCCGGACAGGGGCAGGCGTCCTGGGCGGCAGCCATCAGCGTGATGTTGTCTCCCAGAGAGGTGAAGAAAGCCCCCAGCAGCGCCAGCTCCTCCGACGTCCTGCCCTGAGCGACCTGAACGGCAATCACCGTCGC
Organism: uncultured Clostridia bacterium; assembly: GCA_945926565.1. GTDB lineage: Bacteria > Bacillota > Clostridia > Oscillospirales > Oscillospiraceae > Onthomonas. The sequence continues at coordinate 917 of CAMELY010000058.1, forward strand.
CGCCGTTGCGAGAAAGCCTCCGGAGCAGCAGGAAGCCATAAAATTCACCCCCTCCGGCCATTCTATGCCGGGGAGGGTGAGAAAGGTGCCCGGCTTATACGTGCAGCGAGGTGGCCAGTGCCCGCATCTCCTCCTGGGAGTGGACATTTCGGCTCTGGCGGATCAGCGCCCGCTTTCCCTCGGTGGGCAGGGCCAGAAAACGGCTGAAGGCTGCCGGGTCATCGGCCAGTGCCCTGGCAAGCCCGCTGGGCAGCCCGGACAGAATCGGGGAAGCGTCCATTTGATAGACCTCCTTCCAAACAAAAAGCAATTCCCGCAGCCCGGTAAAAAGGCTGCGGGAATAGCTTTTCCCAAAACCCGTCCGGCTATGCCCGGAAACGGAATGGATGGAGAACAGAGCCGCTTATTGCAGAAACAGCAGAATACCGGCGATAATGCACAGGTTTCCCAGCACCTTTTTCTTGGTCAGCTTCTCGCCGAAGATGACGCGGCTGAGCAGCATGACAAAAATATAGGTGGCGGAGGCCAGGGCATTCTGAGCTTTCAGGTCCATAAACCGCAGCAGGTAGATGTTGACGGCCAGGGTGCCGAAGAGGATGAGATAGGAGGTGATCACCCAGGGATTCAGATACTCGAAGATCCAGCTTTTATGGGGCTTGCCGGCGCTGATGTTCAGCAGAATCTGGGATACCGCCGAGGCGAAGGCGGTCCCCAGCACGCCCAGGTAATAGAGATTAGTCATCTTGCACCACCAGACATACGCCCAGAATAATCAGGGCCGCTCCGGCCAGATTGTTCCAGGTGATCTGCTCGCGAAAGAGCAGGGCGGAGACAACCAAGGTCCAGATCAGATTGACGCTCTTGTTGGAATAGGCCACCGACGGCTTAAAGCCCTTGATGGCCTGCTGCCATAAGATGGCATAGATGCCCAGCACCAGCACAATGCCGCAGTAGCAGAGAATGTAGGGAATTGAGAGAAAGTCCAGGTTGGAAGCTACCTCGGACAAAATGGAAGTGCCGGTATACCAAAAGATACATAGGTGAAGAAACAGGTACTTCTTCCAGCCGGGCTTCTGCTGCCCGGCGCTGGGTTGTTGCTTCATGCCGGTACCTCAGTCCAGATCGCAGAGAATCTGGTAGCCGCCCTTCTCCATGTAGCCATTGAGAGGCCGCACCACCTCGCCGTCCTGGTAGTACCAGAAGAGATACCGGGCCTTGGACACGTCGTAATCGCCCCGGCGGTAGGGGACGCCGGGCTTCTGGCACAGGAAGGCCAGCTTCCAGTTGCCCGCCTCGGGACGGGGCTCCAGAGGAGGCACCACACCCTCCAGAAGATGAGAGAAGGCGGCCTCCAGCAGGTTGACATGGCAGTAATGGTTGATCAGATTCCACATATGGCAGCCGTCCAGCCGGGGGGTGACCTCCAGGATCACCGGCCGGTCACCATCCAGCTTGAGCTGGACATAGACGGGGCCGTTGGCAATGCCCAGCCGCTCCATGGCGCCCCGGACCACCGAGATGGTCTTGGCCCGGGTCTCCTCCGTGGTCACCACAGAGGGGATCAGATGTTCCTTGATGATGCCGCCGGGCAGATCTTCAAAGACAATCCGGTCGGAGACAATGGCAAACTTCAATTCGCCGTTTTCCAGATAGCCGTTGACCGAGATCTCCGGTCCATCCACGAACTGCTCCAGAATCACCTTGCCCTCCACCGAAAAGCCCAGGGACTGCTGGAAGTGCGCCAGAATGTCCGCGGTGCTGTCCACCCGGTAGCAGCCCCGCTGCCCCTGGGAGTCCACCGGCTTCATCATAGCGGGGAAGGCCCGGTACTGCAGCGCCTCCTCCAGGCAGGAGCAGACGGAGAAGGGAATATTCCCCTCGAAGTCCTGGCCCAGAGCCTGGCGCATTTTATACTTGGACTGGCAAGTGGCAGAGGTGGCGGAGGAGATGAAGTGGGGCAGCCCCAGCCGTTCACTGACCTCCATCACCGTGGGCATGGCCAGGTCGGAGCCTACGGAATAGACGGCGTCGATACCGTTTTGCTGAATGTAGGCGCAGATGCCGTCCCGATCCTTGATGTCCAACTGGACGAAATGATCTAGGTAGGGGATGCCATGGTCGGTGTCGGTATAGCTGCAGCCGTATACCTCATAGCCCATCTCCCGGCACAGCTGAATGGCGTCAATTTGGGCATTGCCTGCCCCCAGAATCAAGATTTTTTTCATCGGAATCCTCTCCCGTATTGTTCAGATACTTGTGGGCGCTTCCGGCAGAAGTCCACACTTTATTTATTATATCATGCAGAAAATGAATTGCAATGGAATCCTTGCGTTTTGCGCCAGATTAAGGAGAATAAAAGAAATTTCCCCGAGAAATCGGGGAAATTTGGTCAGAAGGGAGGGGAAAAAGCCTCAGCGGCTGCGGCCCAGGGTGCGGACCTTGCGGGAGACGGATTCTCCGGCGGAGGTGATCAGCACCAGCAGCGGCAGAACCTCTAGCCGTCCTGCCAGCATATCAAAGATAAAGACCGCCTTGGAGAGAGGAGAGAAAAAGCTGAAGTTGCACACCGGCCCCACCAGGCTCAAGCCGGGGCCCACGTTGTTGTAGGTGGTGGCCACGGCGGTGAAGTTGGTGACGAGATCGTAGCCCTCGACGGTGATGAGCATCAGCGAGATGACAAAGATGAGCAGATAGCCCACCAGGTAGACCAGCACCGAGCGCAGCAGCTCCTGGTTGACCAGGGCGCCGTTGAGCCGCAGATGCTGCACCATTCTGGGGTGGCGGAACCGCTGCAGCTCCGAGCGGAGAAATTTTCCCATGAGCAGCCAGCGGGACACCTTCATGCCGCCGCCGGTGCTGCCGGCACAGGCGCCGATGAACATGAGCACGACCAGCACCGTCTTGGCCATGGAGGGCCACAGATCAAAGTCCACGGTGACATAGCCGGTGGTGGTGATGACCGAGGCTACCTGGAACAGGCCATGCCGGAAGGCCTCCTCCAGCGTGGGGAAGAGGTTCCGGATGTCATAGACCACCAGAGCTGTAGCGCCTGCGACTACCAGCAGATACCAGCGCAGCTCCTCATACTGCAGAGCGGAGCGGAACTTCTTCATGTAGACGAGAAAATAGACGTTGAAGCTGACACCGAAAAGCAGCATAAAGAGAATAATCACATAATGGATATAGGGGCTGTAGTCTGCCATGCTGGAGTTGAGCACGGCAAAGCCGCCGGTGCCGGCAGTGGAGAAGCAGGCGGTGATCGCCTCAAAAAAGGGCATTCCCCCCAGCAACAGCAGAACCAGCTCCGCCAGTGTCAGCACGATATAAATGGAATAAAGCAGACCTGCCGTCTTGCGTACCTTGGGCACCAGCTTTTCTACCGAGGGGCCGGTGGACTCTGCCCGCATCAGATGGATGTTCCGCCCGCTGGTCAGAGGGATGACCGCCATGACAAAGACGAGTACGCCCATGCCGCCCAGCCAATGGGTAAAGCTCCGCCAGAACAGGCTGGCGTGGGACAGGGCCTCAATGTCGGTCAGAATGGTGGAGCCGGTGGTGGTAAAGCCGGAGGCGGTCTCAAACATAGCGTCGATCAAATGAGGAATGTCCCCGCTCCAGACAAAGGGCAGAGCGCCCAGAAAGCTGATGAGCAGCCAGGTGAGGGCCACTGTCACATAGCCGTCTCTGGCGTAGAAATGGCTGGAAGTGGGCTTCCGGCGGCTCAGCAGCAGGCCGAGCGCGATATAGAGCAGGGCGGCGGCCAGAAAGGCAAAGCCCTCCTGCTCCTGATAGATCACCGCCACCACACAGGAGGGGAGCAGAAACAAGCCGCAGAAGCAGGTGACCCAGCTGAGGATATAGAAAATCATGGAGAGGTTCATGGATTATCCCTCCGCCAGACGGCCGGTGGAATCCACTGCGGCGGAAGAGCGGGGAGCGCCCCGGCCGGGTCCGGACTTGAGAATATCCAGAATGTCCCGCAGGCCACTGTGGGTGGTGACTACGATCACATTGTCGTGGAGCATCAGCCGGTCGCTGCCCCGGGGATTGAAGGCCCGGCCGCCCCGGATAATGGTGGAGACAATCACGTCCGGGCGCAGATTCAGGTCCTGGAGAGGAATGTTCAGAATGGGTGAGGGGGCGCTGAGCCGAAACTCCAGCGCCTCTGCCTTGTTGTCCAGAATGCGGTACAGGGTCTCCACATTACTCCCGGTGGTGTTGTTCATGGCCCGGACATATTGGAGAATGTGCAGGGCGGTGAGTTCCTTGGGGCAGATCATGCTGCCCACCCGCAGCCGCTGCAGCACCTCGCCGAAGGGCATCCGGGAGACCTTGGTCACCAGCTTGGCGTGTGGGTTATAGATGGAACTGAGCATGGAGAGCATCAGGTTCTCCTCGTCCAGATTGGTCAGAGCCACAATGCCCTGGGCGGACTCCAGCCCCTCTTCCATCAGCACCTCTCGGTTGAGGCTGCTGCCGTGGATAATCATGGCCTCCGGCAGAGATTCGCTCAGCGCCTCGCAGCGGGACTGGTCCGCCTCGATGATCTTAATGGAGAAGTTCATGGGAGCCAGCTGATAGGCCAGATAGTAGGCAATCTGGCCGCCGCCCACGATCATTACGTCCCGCACCTGTCCGGCGGACATGCCGATGCGCTGGAAAAAGTGGGAGGTGTTCCGGGGGGAGCCTGCAATAGAAACCGTATCTCCCCGCCGGAAGACAAAATCGCCCCGGGGGATGAGAACCTTGTTTTCCCGCTCCACAGCACAGACCAGCACATCGGTGCCCAGCTTCTGATTCATCCGCACCAGAGGCATACCCACCAGCGGATTGGCCCCCTCCAGGGAGAAGGTGAGCAGCTCTGCCCGGCCCCGGGCAAAGGTGGAGATTTCAATGGCCTTGGGGGTACGGAGCAGCCGGGCGATCTCAGTGGCGGCGGTCAGCTCCGGATTGATAATCATAGAGATGCCCAGACTCTTCTGGAGATAGTCCCGCTCCTTGAAATAGGTGAAGTCCCGTACCCGGGCGATGGTGGTGATATTGCTGCCCGCCTTTTTGGCGATGACGCAGCAGAGCAGATTCACCTCGTCCGACCCGGTGACAGCGATGAGCACGTCGGCAGAGGCAATTCCGGCCTCCTCCAGCATTTGAAAGCTGGTGCCGTTGCCCACAAAGCCCATGACGTCGAAGTTGTCCGCCACCCGCTGCAGCTTGCTGCGGTTGAGGTCGACAACTGTGATATCATATTTCTCCTGGCTCAGCTGTTCGGCCAGTGTGGCGCCGATTTTGCCGCAGCCGATAATGATAATATTCATTGCATGACGCTCCTACTCGCACTCAAAAAGAGAAATACATCCACACATAGCATAGCACAAAAGAAGTCCGGCGGCAACTGCCGCCGGACCGGAAAACACGGAAAAAAGGCCGGATGCAATTGCACATCCGGCCGAAAGTGTCCGATTTTGTTTGACTCAGGCGATCAATCCACCGCGTCGCTGGCCCGCATGGCCTGAATGGTGCGGTCGATCAGATCGTTCAGCTCCCAGCCCAGCATCTGGGCGCCCCGCTCAATGACCTCCCGGGAGCAGCCGGCGGCAAACTTCTTGTCCTTGTACTTTTTTCGTACCGACTTGACCTCCAGGTCGCTGACGCTCTTGGAGGGGCGCATAATGGCCACCGCGCCGATGAGACCGGTGAGCTCGTCCACGGCATAGAGCACCTTCTCCATCTCGTGCTCCGGGGCGATGTCCACCGTCAGGGCGTAACCATGGCTGGCAGTGGCGTGAATGATGGATTCATCCAGGCCATACTGGCGCATGAGCTCCTGGCTCTTGATACAGTGTTGCTCCGGATACTGCTCGAAATCCAGGTCGTGAAGAATGCCCACCGTCTCCCAGAAATCCGCCTGGTCGCCATAGCCCAGCTGCTGGGCGTACCAGCGCATGACGTCGCCGACAATCCGGCCGTGTTTCAGATGGAATTCTCCCTGATTGTACGCCTGGAGCAGTGTCCAGGCCTCCTGTGGTGTAGGAATCATTTTGTTTTCCTCCTTATATGTGTCTGTGAAAAGAGAATAAGGCAGATGCCTGCCTGTTCAGGATTCATCCAGTGTGCGGCAGATGGTGCCGCCGCCCAGTACCAGGCCGCCGTCATAGAGCACCACCGCCTGACCCGGGGTCATGGCCCGCTGGGGCCGGTCAAAGTCCAGACGGAGCAGCCCCTCCGGCGTCATGGAAGCAGTAGCCCACTGCTCCGGCTGCCGGTACCGGGTCATGGCCTTCACCCGGAGGGGGCCGGGCAGAGCGTCGAAGGCGATCCAGTTCAGATCCTCCGCCAGCAGGCTCCGGCGATAGAGAGACACCTCCGGCCCCACGGTCACCGTGTTGGCGGCCATATGCTTGCCGCAGACGTAGCAGGGGGTGCCCAGAGCCAATCCGAGACCCTTACGCTGGCCTAACGTGTATCGGACGGCGCCCCGGTGCTGCCCGAGCACCTGGCCGTCCTGGCTGAGAAAGTCGCCGGGGGGATAGCGCTTTCCAGTGTGCTGCTCCAGAAAGGCGCCGTAATCCCCGTCCGGGATGAAACAGATATCCTGACTGTCATGCTTTTTGGCGTTGACGAGGCCCTGAGCGGCGGCGATCTCCCGTACGCGGGACTTTTCCAGGTCGCCCAGAGGGAACCGGACGTGGGCGAGCTGCTCCTGGGTCATGGTGTAGAGCACATAGCTCTGATCCTTGGAGGGATCCAGGCCCTTGCCCAGCAGGTAACGCCCGGACTGGGGGTCCCGCCAGATGCGGGCGTAATGGCCGGTGACTACATAGTCCATGCCCCATTCCCGGGCAGTCTGGAAGAGCCGGTCGAACTTCAGATACCGGTTGCAGTCGATGCAGGGGTTTGGGGTGCCGCCCGCCTCGTAGACCCGGCAGAATTTATCCATGACCTGGGTACGGAAATCAACGGTGCAGTCCAGCACCTCATAGGGAATGCCCAGCTGAAAGGCCACCTCCATAGCGTCCTCAATGTCCTCTTGGGCGCAGCAGGTGTGAAACCGGCCGTGACTGCCGTAGTACAGCCGCATAGTCACCCCCTGGCAGTCATAGCCCTGGGCCTGCATGAGATAGGCGGCCACCGAGCTGTCCACGCCGCCGCTCATGGCGATGAGCGCCCGCTGCTGTGCCATCCGTGTTTCCTCCTCTTGATAGAATCAACATACTGTGTTTGTTGGTATATACTAGCACGGAGGAATCCAGATGTCAATGGAAAATCGGAAGAAGAAACCGCCGCCCAGGCTTAAACGGCCTGAGCGACGGAAAGAAGGGAAAGATTACAGAACCTTGGAGAGGAAGAACTTGGTGCGCTCCTCCTTGGGATTGCTGAACACCTCCTGGGGGGTGCCCTGCTCCACAATGCCGCCGCCGTCCATGAACAGCACCCGGGTGCCCACCTCACGGGCAAAGCCCATCTCGTGGGTGACCACCACCATGGTCAT
>CAMELY010000059.1 GCA_945926565.1 uncultured Clostridia bacterium
TCCTACTCGGTCAATGTATGAATGTTGGCGCGGGGCGCACTCCTTCCGTCACGGCTTTGCCGTGCCACCTCCCTCAAAGAGGGAGGCTTTGGTTGGTGCAAATACGCGGCCTTTCTGCGCATTATAAAGCCGTTTGAAACACTTAACGGGCAGGTTCCCCGCTCAGGGAAGCCTGCCCGCTCTGTCGTTCTTCATCTTGTCATACTCTGTGCCACGTCCCACAGGGTCTTGTGATCTCCGGCGGTGGTGAAGCACTGCCAGCACGCCAGGTCTTTGTCATAGAGGCAGAAGCCCCAGACGCCGTCCTGTTCCTCCGCCTGCGACACCGTCTCCCAATTCGCCGTCTCGCTGTCGAAAACCGGCCAGTCCAGCTCCTCCGGGGGCTGACCGGCGAAGGCGTATTCCAGGGTGATCTCGTCTGTCCCGTTGCTCCAGGTCAGACGGCAGCGTCCGGATTCATCCTGCTCCGCTTGAGTGAGGGCGTACCCCTCGGGGAGCCATCCGGGGAGCAGGGCGCCCTCCAGCGGGGTCAGAGCCTCTTTTGCCGCCTCGTCCTCCGTGGTATCCTCCACGAACGCCTCCTGTGCCGGGGCGGATTCCTCCGCCTCCGGTTCGGCTGCCCCGCCCGCGATGCTGGCGGCAGCCGCGGTTTCGGGAATTGGCTCGTCTGCGGCCTCCTGGGCGGCGGCCGTCTCCTCCCAGACGGCGGCGTCGTCCATGGCGTACTCTGCGGTGCTGGCGGCGGAATGGGCGGCGGGGGAGAAGGTACTCCAGCCCCAGCACACCCCCAGCACCAGACAGAGACAGGCGGCCATGGCCAGCACCGGCTGCCAGCGTTTCCGGGGCTGGGGCTTATGCTGAATTTCCCGCTGTTCCAGCGCCAGGAGTTTGTCGTGGAGCGCCGGGGAGACCTGCTGGCGGTCCATATAGTCCCGGTATCCCTTCATGCTTCCACCTCCAACAACGCTTTCAGTTTGCCCCTGGCCCGACTGAGGCGGCTGCGGACGGTGCCCTCCCGCACACCGGTGATCTTTGCGATCTCCCGGGTGGAGTAGCCCTCGTAATAAAAGAGGTGGAGCACCTCACGGTCCTCCGGGGGCAGAGCGAACAGCTCTTCCAGCTCCTCCCGCTCCTCGGGGCCGGGGGTGGGGATGTCCACCTCCAGATGCAGGTTTTGCCGCTGCTTGGAGCGGAGCCGGGAGATGCAGCCGTTTCGGGTCACAGTGAGCAGCCAGGCCTTTTCGTGCTCCGGGCTCTCAAAGACGGGCCGCTTTTCCAGATAGCGAAGGAAGGTCTCCTGGGTCTGGTCCTCGGCGTCCTGGACGTTGCCCAAAATGGCCAGGGCCGTCCGGTAGACCCGGTTCTCCTGCCGGTGGAGCAGTTCCTCAAAGGACTGTTCCGGCCTCTTCCTGCCAAACATGGGACTGCTCCCTCCTTCGCTCTCGTTTTTCTATACGCTGCTGCGGGGGATTTTGCTGCATGCTGGGAAAATTTTATTCGTTGACCGCATAGGCAGCCCGGCCGGTCTCGTAGAGGCTGCTGCCCTGGCAGTCCATGGCTACGGTGAGGGGGAGATCCTGAATGGTCATCCGCTTCACCGACTCGCAGCCCAGGTCCTCAAAGGCGATGACCTCGGCTTTCTGAATGCACTTGGCAATCAGCGCCCCGGCGCCGCCCACGGCGGCAAAGTAGCAGGCGCCGTTGCGGCAGAGGGCTTCCCGGACGGCGGCGTCCATCTGGCCCTTGCCGATGATGCCCACCAGGCCCAGATCCAGCAGCCGGGGGGCAAAGCCGTTCATCCGGCTGGAGGTGGTGGGGCCGCAGGCCCCCACGGCCATGCCCTGCTGGGCGGGAGTGGGGCCGGCGTAGTAGACGATGGCATCCCGGAGGGGAAAGGGGAGGAGCTTGCCCTCGTCCAGCAGGCCGAAGATCCGCTTGTGGGCGGCGTCCCGGGCGGTGTAGATGGTGCCGGAGAGCAGCACCCGGTCTCCTGCCCGGAGCCGGGGGGCAGTCTCCCGGAGCTGGCTGGTATGGAGAGAGTAGGTCTGGGACATGGCTCAGTCCTCCTCGCCGCAGAGCTCGTCCACGGCGTGGACATTCTCCTCAAAGGTGGTGTTCAGATCCAGCAGGGACTGGCGCAGCCCCTCCACCTCCCGCAGGGCGGCGGTGACGCTGACGTTGAGGTCGGCGCTGCTGGTGTCAAAGTCCCGGCGGGTTCGGGCCAGAAGCTGGCGGCGCTCCTCCCGCAGGCGGCGGGCCTCATCCTGGGCCTGGGAGAGTATCTCCTCCGCCTGGCTCCGAGCGGCCTCCAGCAGGGCGTCCGCCTGGGCCTGGGCCTGGGCGGTGATCTCCTCCGCCTCCTGCCGCACCTGGGCCAGCTGAGCGTCACACTCGGTCTGGGCCTGGGCGATGATCTCCTCCGCCTGGCGTCTGGCCTGGGAGAGCTGGCTGCTGGCCCGCTGGCGGGCGTCCAGCTCAATCTCGGCGTAGTCGCTCTTGAGCCGGAGATAGCCCTCGGCCTGGCGTCGGGCCTCCTCCAGCTGCTCCTTGAGCTGCTCTACGCTCTGGCCCTCCTCCAGAACCTGGGCCAGCTGCTGGGAGAGGGCGTCCTTTTCCGCCTCAGCGGCCGCCCGGGCGGCGTTGGCCTCCTCCAACTCCTGACTGGCCTTGTCCAGCTTGAGCTCCAGGCTGGCGATCTTGGCGGCCTGGCCCCGGAGGTCACCCTGGGCGTCCTCCAGAGAGCGGGTCAGCTCCGCCTGCTTTTCCGCCTGCTCCTTGGCGGTGCGCTCAATGTAGTCCAGCACGTCCTGCCGGTGAAAACCGCCGAAGCCGGCGGTGCGAAATTGATTTTTCTGTTCCACGAGGCGATCCTCCCTGTGTCAATTACTGAGAGGAGTATAGCATGGAACCGAAAAATTTACAAGATTGCGCCAAAATTCTGTGGGTTTCCCCCTTTACATTTCCGGCGGATGTTGCTATAATATACAGGCGCTTGAGAGAGCGCCGAAAATATGCGCCCGTGGTCTAATGGATAAGGCACCAGATTCCGGTTCTGGTTACTGGGGGTTCGAGTCCCTTCGGGCGTACTGAAAAACCGTCTGCAACTGTTTGAAGTTTGCAGACGGTTTTCTTTTGCTTATCGAGCGGAAAATTTCATATCATTGACATACCGCCCCGCCCGGGCCCCGGCCAGGGTTCCCACCTCATTATAGGCGGCCTGGAAGTAGTGGAACTCGTCCTTCATCAGCCCCCGGGCCTGCATGGTCTCAAACTCCCGGGAGACCAGCACCACCCGGGGCAGCTCCTCCGCCAGCGCCTCCTGGGCCCGGCGGATGGGGGCGTAGTCATAGCCCTTTGGCCCGTTGTACCGGCCGATCTGGATGAGAAAGCAGGTCTCCATCCCCTGAGCGGCCAGGGCGTCATAGAGCCGGCGGAATTTGGCCTGATAGGCCCCCTCAGAGCTGCCCTTGTCCCCGTCCGTCTCCCCCTGGCACCAGACGGCGAACTGATGGCGGATCGGAATGCCCGCCTGGGCCAGATAGTCTCGGGCGGACTGCCAGCGGGAGAGCAGATCCTGCCAGAAGGCCCCGCCCGGCTGCCACTGGAGCAGGGAGGAGCCCCCCTTGGAGGCGGAGAGGGCCACCACCGGAGTGCCGGTGAGGGTGTAATAGGCGTTGACAAAGGCGGTCACCAGAGAGCCGGTCTTTTTCTCCCCGTCGTCGATGCCGCCGGGCCGGTTCTCCCAACGGCCGAAAGGCTCTTCCAGCGGGGAGAGCCTGCCGGGAGCGGAGACCGCCCGGTATTCCCACCCGGCCCCCGGCAGGGCGGGAGGGGCGGCCTGGGGCCAGCGGGGAGAGGTGATGCCCCGGCCCGCCAGGTTGGACTGGCCGAGGAAGAGAATCAGATCCACAGAACCGGTGGGAAGAGATGCCATAAAATCAGCCTCCTGATGATGACAAAGTGAAAACTGCCGCCCCGCCCCTGAAACAGGGCGCGGGGCAGCAGTTGGTTTTTGGTATGGAACAATCAGCCCAGCAGCTCGTCGGCCAGCTGCTCCAGCTTAGCCACGTCGGCGTCCTTCAGGGTGGACTTGATGGTGACGGTGGTGGGGCAGAGGTCGATCTTCTTCATCTTCTCCAGATAGCCCTTCATCACACGGGCGGCGCAGGGAGCCCAGGAGCCGTTCTCCACCAGAGCCACCTTGCGGTTCTGATAGGCCTTGGCGGTCAGGGCACAGAGGAAGTTCTCCATGGGCAGGAACACTCCACCGTCATAGGAGGCGGCAGCCAGCACCAGCTTGTCATACCGGAAGGCATCCTCCACTGCCTCCGCCTTGTCGTCCCGGGACAGGTCGAAGAGGGAGACCTTAACGCCCCGGGTCTCCAGAATCTCCTGGAGCTTTTTGGCGGCCTGCAGGGTGTTGCCGTGGATGGAGGCGCAGGCGATGGTCACGCCCTCGTTCTCCGGCTGGTAGCTGGACCAGATCTGATACTTGCCGATGTAGTGGCCCAGATCCTCGGTGAGAATGGGGCCGTGGAGGGGGCAGATGGTCTGGATGTCCAGAGCGGCGGCCTTCTTGAGCAGGGTCTGGACAGGGCCGCCGTACTTGCCCACGATATTGAAGTAGTAGCGGCGGGCCTCGCAGTCCCAGTCCTCGTCGGTGTCCAGAGCGCCGAACTTGCCGAAGCCGTCGGCGGCGAAGAGCACCTTCTCGCTGGACTCGTAGCTCACCATGACCTCAGGCCAGTGGACCATGGGGGCCATGACAAAGGTGAGGGTGTGGCTGCCCAGGGACAGGGTGTCCCCCTCCTTGACGGCGGTCACCCGGCCGGTGAAGTCCATGGTGAAGAACTGGGGCAGCATGGCGGCGGACTTGGCGGAGGTGACGATCTGGAGGGCGGGATACTTCTCGCACACCGCCTGGATGCTGGCGGAGTGATCCGGCTCCAGATGCTGCACCACCAGATAGTCCGGGGTGCGGCCGGCCAGGGCCTGCTCCAGCTTGTCCAGCCACTCCTCGGTGGCCCGGCGGTCCACCGTGTCCATGATGGCAATTTTGTCGTCCAGAATCAGGTAGGAGTTGTAGCTCACGCCGTTGGGGACGACATACTGGCTCTCAAACAGGTCGATGGTCTTGTCATCGCAGCCAATGTAGCGGATGGAATCAGAAAAATTGGTATTGCACATGGGAATCATCCTCCTGATACAACTTTATTCATCTTATTCTAGCATAGGTTGCGGAGAAAGAAAATGGGCAAGAGGCACAAAAGAGAGAAAGCTGTCTCATTTATTGCCGGGCCTGATTTTTCCGCCAGAGATCCACCATGATTGTAAAGTAGTGATGCACCGAGGGATCGGTGGTCAGCTCCGGATGGAAGGAGGTGACCAGCTGATTCTGATACCGGGCGGCGGTGATCTCCCCCCGGGTGAGGGAGAGAATCTCCACCTCATCCTCCAGGTCGGTGATAATGGGGGCGTTGACAAAGCGCATGGGGATGCTGCGGATGGCGGCAAAGGCTCCGTTGGTCTGGAAGGAGGGGAGCTGGCGGCGGCGGACGGTGATGGGCATGGTGCCCAGGTAATAGGGGGCCTTGCAGTTCTCCAGCTGCCGGGCCAGCAGGATCATGCCGGAGCAGGTGCCCAGCACTGGCATGCCGCTGTTGATCAGCGCCCGGATGGGCTCCATCAGACCCCGCTGCCGCAGCAGCTTGCTCTGCACCTCGCTGTCGCCGCCGGGGAGAATCAGCCCGTCAAAGTCCCGCTCCAGGTCGGCGGCCTCCCGGAGGGGGATAGACTCCACGTCCATGCGGGCGAGAAGGTTCTGGTGTTCTGCAAAGGCGCCCTGGACGGCGAGGACGGCGATTTTCATAAGATTCACTCCTTGCTGGGAAAAGGGATGGGGCGTCACTCCCGGAGCAGCTTTCGCCGCTCCAGATGGTCGGGGAGAACGGAGGCCACAAACCGGTGAAAGGCGGGGCTGTGATCCTTGTGGCGGATGTGGGCCAGCTCGTGCACCACCACATAGTCGATGGCCGCCTCCGGATAGGCCATCAGCCGCCAGGAAAAGCAGAGCCGGTTTTTGGGGGAGCAGGAGCCGAACCGGGTCCTGGCCCCGGTGATGGTGATGCCGGTGGGGGTCACCCCCATCCGGGCGGCATAATGAGCCACCTTGCCGGGTAAAATAGCCCTGGCCTTTTGGATCAGTGCCTGGGCCTGCTCCTGGGTGGGCTCCGGATGCTGTTCCCGGCGGGTTTCGGCCTGCTTCAGATGGGTATCCAGCCAGCCGTGGTGTTTGTCCACAAAGCGGCGGATCTCCGCCTCCGGCATATTCAGGGGCGCCCGCACCAGGACGGTCAGATCCGGCCGGATCTCCAGCGCCACCGTTTTCCGCCGGCTGCGAATTACTTGAATCTCCTGCATGGCCTTTGCCCCCATTTCCCCCTTGATTGGCTCCTATTATGATGCCTCCTCAGGAAAAATGCAAGACGTGAGGAAAAGAAATGCAAAAAAAGAGCTTGACAGTGCTGTATTCATCTGCTATTCTATATTTAAAATGATTCTAATTCTAAAGGAGACGCGACATGACCAGATATGGACGAGAGATTCTGTCATGCCTGCGCCGTGCAGGGGGACATCTGACGGCAGAGCAGATTTTCCTCCTGGTCAAGCAGGAGGAGCCGGGCATTGCCCTGGCCACCGTGTACAACAATCTGAACCGCCTCTGCCAGGAGGGAGCGGTCCGCCGGGTTTCGGTGGCCGGTCAGACCGACCGGTTCGACCAGACGGTGCAGCCCCACGGTCACCTGATCTGTGACCGCTGCGGCAGCATCTCTGATATAGAACTGCAGGATCTGCTCCCCCAGCTGGAGCAGCGGCTGCATACGCCGCTGGATACCTATGAACTGAATCTGCACTACCTCTGTCCCCGCTGCCGGGCAGAGGAAACGGAAAGGAGCAACGCCCATGAACCCCACCGCACTGTTTAAGCTCAGTTACGGCCTCTTTGTGCTCACCGCCCGGGAGGGGGACTTTGACAACGGCTGCATCATCAACACCGTCAGCCAGGTGACTTCCTCCCCCAACCGAATCTCTATCACGGTGAACAAGCAGAACAAGACCCACGACATGATCGCCGCCACCGGCCGGTTCAATGTCTCCATCCTCACCACCGCCGCCCCCTTTGACCTCTTCCGCCGCTTCGGCTTCCAGAGCGGCCGGGAGGTGGACAAGTTTGACGGCTGGCAGGACGCCGCCCGGAGCGAGAACGGCCTGCTCTATCTCACCAAGTATGCCAACGCCCTGCTCTCCGGCCAGGTGGTGACCCAGGTGGATCTGGGCACCCACACCCTGTTTGTGGCCGATCTGACCGGGGCGGAGGTGCTCTCCCAGGAGCCCTCGGTGACCTATGACTACTACCACGCCAACATTAAGCCTCAGCCTGCCCAGCAGGCCCCCAAGACCCGGGGCTGGCGCTGCCGGATCTGCGGCTATGTCTATGAAGGGGAGAACCTGCCGGAGGACTTCACCTGTCCCTGGTGCAAGCATGGCCCCGAGGACTTTGAGCCGATCCAATAAAGCTGATTCAAAAAATTCAATTCAGGAGGAACACAACATGAAAGCACTGAAAGGCACCAAGACCGAGCGCAACCTGCAGACCGCGTTTGCCGGCGAGAGCCAGGCCCGCAACAAGTACACCTACTTCGCCTCCGTGGCCAAGAAGGAGGGCTATGAGCAGATTGCCGCCCTCTTCCAGAAGACCGCCGACAACGAGAAGGAGCACGCCAAGATGTGGTTCAAGGAGCTCCAGGGCATCGGCAACACCATGCAGAACCTGAAGGCTGCCGCCGAGGGCGAGAACTATGAGTGGACGGATATGTACGCCACCTTCGCCCAGGAGGCCGAGGAGGAGGGCTTCCCCGAGCTGGCCGCCAAGTTCCGGGCGGTGGCCGACATTGAGCGGGCCCACGAGGAGCGGTATCTGGCCCTGCTGAAGAACGTGGAGATGCAGCAGGTCTTTGAAAAGAGCGAGCTGACCATGTGGGAGTGCCGGAACTGCGGCCACCTGGTGGTGGGCAAGAAGGCCCCTGAGGTCTGCCCCGTCTGCGCCCATCCCCAGAGCTACTTCGAGGTCCGCGCGGAGAACTATTGAGCCAATGCTCCGTACATCC
>CAMELY010000060.1 GCA_945926565.1 uncultured Clostridia bacterium
ATGGGGGCCATCTCATGCTGGGCGGGGGCCACCTCGTTGTGCTGGGTGGTGGCGGTGATGCCCAGCTTCCACAGCTCGATGTTCAGATCCTTCATGTAGGCGCCGATGCGCTCCCGGATCTGACCGAAGTAGTGGTCATCCAGCTCCTGGCCCTTGGGGGCGGGGGCGCCGAACAGGGTGCGGCCGGCATAGACCAGGTCCTTCCGCTTCAGATACTTCTCCCGGTCCACCAGGAAGTACTCCTGCTCGGGGCCCACGAAAGCGGTGACCTTCTTGGCAGTGGTGTTGCCGAACAGCCGGACAATCCGGATGGCCTGGGTGGACAGCGCCTCCATGGAGCGCAGCAGGGGGGTCTTCTTGTCCAGAGCCTCGCCGGTGTAGGAGATAAAGACGGTGGGGATGCAGAGAATCACGCCGCAGCCGGACTCCTTGACGAAGACGGGAGAGGTGATGTCCCAGGCGGTGTAGCCGCGGGCATAGGAGGTGGCGCGCAGGCCGCCGGAGGGGAAGGAGGAGGCGTCCGGCTCACCCATGATCAGCTGCTTGCCGGACAGCTGCAGGACGGTCTTGCCCTCCTTGGGATAGGTGATGAAGGAGTCATGCTTCTCAGCGGTGGAGCCGGTCAGCGGCTGGAACCAGTGAGTGTAGTGGGTGGCGCCCTTCTCCACAGCCCAGTCCTTCATGGCGTTGGCCACCACGTCGGCGGTGGCCATGGAGATCTGACCGCCGTTTTCCATCACGTCCATGACCTCGGCGAACACCTTCTTGGGCAGGCGCTCCTTCATGACGGAAGTGCTGAACACATTTGAACCAAAAATCTCGCTGATGCTCATTTTCGTCTCAACCCTTTCAAAATCTGTTTTCGGAAGACCAAACAAAGACGTCAGAGAAACAAAAAAGGCGGCAAAGGCATCCCAACCGATCCGGGGGACTCCATTGTCACCTTTCGTCTTGCTTTTCTGATTATTCGAGTCACGCCCTAGGCGTTATCCTTGACATGTCCTAGGATACACTATCCCATCTGAATTTGCAAGAGTTTTTTTACTTTCATTCAAAATGCCGTCAAACACTGGGGAACCCTCCCGGCATTTTATGGAGATTTAACGGAACAGCTTCAATAAAATTCAAAAATGCGGTGAATGGCTTGACATCCTCGGGGGAACTGTTTAGTATAATAATGTCTATTCGTCCACGCGGAGGGGATGTGCGCCCCAAAGCGTCGGATATTGATACGGCGGAACGGGATTTCTCCCGGAGGAGACCGGGCCGCCGGAACGCAAGCCGGAGACGGGTTCCCTG
The DNA here is from genome assembly GCA_945926565.1 of uncultured Clostridia bacterium. Taxonomy (GTDB): domain Bacteria; phylum Bacillota; class Clostridia; order Oscillospirales; family Oscillospiraceae; genus Onthomonas. The sequence goes on from CAMELY010000060.1 coordinate 1,300, forward strand.
CGTATTTGGGGGAAAACGGCTGCCGGCACAGCCGGGAGCGGGAGGCGTTTTTGCAGATGGGATATACCAGAGAAGATATTATCCGGATCGTCCAGGAGCAGGATGTGAAATTCATCCGGATGCAGTTTGTGGACGTGTTCGGCGAACTGAAAAATGTGGCGGTTACCGTCTCGCAGCTGGAGGAGGCCATGGACGGCCGGGTGATGATCGACGGATCCTCCATTGAGGGCTTTGTCCATATCAATGAGTCCGACCAGTACCTGCACCCGGATCTGGACAGCTTTGCCATCTACCCCTGGCGTCCCTCCAGAGGCAAGGTGGGCCGGTTCCTGTGCGATGTGTACAACGCTGACGGCACCCCCTTTGTGGGCGATCCCCGTCAGGTGCTGCGCCGGGTGGAGCGCCGGGCGGCGAACCTGGGCTATACCCTGAATATCGGCCCCGAGTGCGAGTTCTTCCTCTTCCAGACGGACGACCGGGGGATGCCCACCACCGAGACCTGTGACCGGGCGGGCTATTTCGACCTGGGTCCCCTGGACCAGGGTGAGGCCACCCGCCGGGAGATCTGCCTGAGCCTGGAGGAGATGGGCTTCACCGTGGAGGCCAGCCATCATGAGATGGCCCCCGGCCAGCACGAGATCGACTTCCGCTATGAGGAGGCCCTCCGGGCGGCAGACGACATGATGACCTTTAAGCTGGCGGTCAAGACCATCGCCCAGCGCAACGGGCTCCACGCCACCTTTATGCCGAAGCCCATCGCCGGCAAGTGCGGCTCGGGCATGCACATCAATATGTCCCTCTTCCGGGAGGGCAAAAACCTCTTCTGCGATCCCAGCGGCCCCCACGGCCTGTCCAAAGAGGCCTACGCCTTTATCGCCGGCATTATGGAGCATGTGGAGGCGATCACCGCCGTCACCAACCCCCTGGTCAACAGCTACAAGCGGCTGGTACCCGGCTATTCCGCCCCCTGCTATGTGGCCTGGTCCGCCTCCAACCGCTCTACCTTGATCCGGATTCCCGCCTCCCAGGGCCAGAGCACCCGGGTGGAGCTGCGCAGCCCGGATCCCTCCTGCAACCCCTACCTGGCCTTTGCCGTCTGTCTGGCCGCCGGCCTGGACGGCATTCAGCGGGGCCTGACGCCCCCTGCCGAGGTGACTGAGAATATCTACACCATGCCCCGCAGCCTGCGCAGGGCCAAGGGGATCCGCAATCTGCCGGAGGATCTGCACCAGGCGGTGGAAGCCCTTCGGAACGACCAGTTCGTGCTGGACGTGCTGGGCCCCCACATTTCCGCCGCCTACCTGGAGGGCAAGAGCGCTGAGTGGGAGGCATATCGTTCCCAGGTTTCCCAGTGGGAGCGCGACCAGTACCTGATTCGGTATTGAGACCGGAGACAGACAAGACTGGGAGTGCATGTATGTGGAGAGAGTGATCGTTGTCTTTGACAGTGACAAGACGACCCGGCGCATCTGCGACATGCTGGAGTCCGCCGGGGTGGCGGAGTGCAGTCCCTGCCGTTCCGGCGGCGAGGCTCGCCGAACTGTTGCCCAATACGACATCAATGTAGTGATCTGCGGCTTTCGTCTGGCGGACGGAACCGGGGAGCGTCTGTATGAGGATCTGCCGGAGGGCGTTTCCATGCTGATGATCGCCCCCCAGCACCAGCTGGATATGGTCAACGAGGAGATTTTCCGGCTCCCCGCCCCCATCTCCCGGAGCGATCTGGTGAACTCCACCGAGATGGTGCTCCAGATGAGCCGACGGCTGGGCCGGATGATCAAGCCCCGGCGGAGCGATGAGGATCGGGAAGTGATCCGGCAGGCCAAAAGCCTGCTGATGGAGCGCAACGGCCTGACAGAGGATCAAGCCCACCGGCTCCTGCAGAAAAAAAGTATGGACAGCGGCGTGAACCTGGTGCAGACCGCCAGGTTGGTGCTGGGGGATCTGTGAGCCCCGCCCCGCCGCAGGAGAAGGAGATTTGATATGGTTAAGGTAAATCAGAACTTCCAGAAGCTGCCCGGCGGCTATCTCTTCCCGGAGATCGGCCGGCGTGTCCGGGCATTTTCCGCCCAGAATCCCCCCATGCCCCTGATTCGCCTGGGCATCGGCGACGTCACCCAGCCTCTGGCCCCTGTGGTCATCGAGGCCATGGAGAAGGCCACCGCTGAGATGGGCGTCAAGGAGACCTTCCGGGGCTACTGTGAGGAGACCAACGCCGCCTACGACTTCCTCCGCTTTGCCATCCGGGACGACTACAAGCGCCGGGGCGTGGAGATTGAGGACGACGAGATCTTCGTCTCCGACGGCGCCAAGAGCGACTGCGGCAACATCGGCGACATCTTCTCGGTGGACAACGTGGTGGCCGTGTGCGACCCGGTCTATCCCGTCTATGTAGACACCAACGCCATGGCCGGCCGGGCCGGTGAGTTTGACGGGGAGAAGTGGACCAACCTGGTCTACCTGCCCTGCACGGCGGAGAACGGCTTCTTCCCGGAGCTGCCCCAGGGGGACAAGGTGCCGGATATGATCTATATCTGCTCCCCCAACAACCCCACCGGCGCCGCTGCCACCCGTGAGCAGCTCCAGACCTGGGTGGACTACGCCAACGAGCACGGCTCCGTCATCCTCTTTGACTCTGCCTACGAGGCCTTTATCTCCGAGCCGGGCATTCCCCACAGCATCTTTGAGGTGCCCGGGGCCAAGACCTGCGCCATCGAGTTCCGCTCCTTCTCCAAGACGGCGGGCTTTACCGGCAACCGCTGCGCCTACACCGTCATCTCCAAGGAGCTGGTGCGGGAGGGCGTCAGCCTGAATAAGCTGTGGAACCGCCGCCAGGGCACCAAGTTCAACGGCGTGCCCTACGTCATCCAGCGAGCTGCCGAGGCCACCCTCACCGAGGAGGGCCGCGAGCAGATTCAGCAGACCATCGCCTTTTACCTGAACAACGCCAAGGTGATCCGGGAGGGCCTGACCGCCGCCGGCCTCACCGTCTACGGCGGCGTCAACGCACCCTATATCTGGTTCCGCACCCCGGAGGGCTACGGCTCCTGGGAGTTCTTCGACAAGCTGCTCCACGAGGCCTGTGTGGTCACCACCCCGGGCGCCGGCTTCGGCCCCAGCGGCGAGGGCTATATCCGGCTCACCGCCTTCGGTGACGCCGAGATGACCCGTGAGGCAGTCCAGCGCATCCAGCATCTGCTGGGCAAGTGAGCCCGGCGTACCTAAGTTCAAATCGACAAAGAGATGCCTCAATGGGGAGACAGCTCAAAGCGGGGATGCCTTTGGCATACCCCTTTGGAGCCATACCCGTTGAGGCATCATTCTCTCGAAAGGGGAAGAACAGAATGGAAGAAATCAGAACCGAGACTACCATGCCTGCCCAGGGACTGTACGATCCCAGGTTTGAGCATGACGCCTGCGGCATCGGCTGCGTGGTGGACATCAAGGGCCGCAAGAGCTATGCCACGGTGGACAATGCCCTGAAGATCGTGGAAAAGCTGGAGCACCGGGCCGGCAAGGACGCCGAGGGTAAGACCGGCGACGGCGTGGGCATTATGCTCCAGATCAGCCACAAGTTCTTTGCCAAGGCCGCGGCTCAGGCAGGCATCACCCTGGGCGGGGAGCGGGACTACGGCATCGGCATGTTCTTCTTCCCCCAGAACACCCTGGCCCGAAGCCAGGCGAAAAAGATGTTCGAGATCATCGTGGAGAAGGAGGGCATGGAGCTGCTGGGCTGGCGCAGCGTGCCCACCCAGCCCCAGGTGCTGGGTCAGAAGGCGGTCTCCTGCATGCCCTACATCGAGCAGGCCTTTATTCAGCGTCCGGAGGGCGTGAAAAAGGGCCTGGAGTTTGACCGGAAGCTGTACATCGCCCGCCGCGTGTTCGAGCAGTCCAACGACAACACCTATGTGGTCTCCTGCTCCAGCCGTACCATTGTCTACAAGGGTATGTTCCTGGTGGCCGAGCTGCGGCAGTTCTACTCCGATCTCCAGGATACCGACTACGAGTCCGCCATCGCCATGGTGCACTCCCGTTTCTCCACCAACACCAACCCCAGCTGGGAGCGGGCCCACCCCAACCGCTACATCCTCCACAACGGCGAGATCAACACCATCCGGGGCAACGTGGACCGGATGCTGGCCCGGGAGGAGACGATGAAGTCCAGAGTGATGAGCGAGGATGACCTGGACAAGATCTACCCCGTCATCAACCCGGTGGGCTCCGACTCCGCCCGGCTGGACAACACCCTGGAGTTCCTGGTCATGAACGGCATCGAACTGCCTATGGCGGTGATGATGTGCATTCCCGAGCCCTGGGTCAACGACAAGAACATGTCCCGGGCCAAGAAGGACATGTACCGCTACTACGCCACCATGATGGAGCCCTGGGACGGCCCCGCCTCCATTCTGTTCTCTGACGGCGACTGCGTGGGTGCCGTCCTGGACCGGAACGGCCTGCGGCCCAGCCGGTATTACATCACCGAGGACGACCAGCTGGTGCTGGCCTCTGAGGTGGGCGTGCTGGAGTTCCCCCCGGAGAAGATTGTCAAGAAGTCCCGCCTGCAGCCGGGCAAGATGCTGCTGGTGGACACGGTGGCCGGCCGGCTCATCACCGACGACGAGCTGAAGGAGGGCTATGCCGTCCGCCAGCCCTACGGCGAGTGGCTGGATATGAACCTGGTGCACCTGAAGGATCTGAAGATCCCCAACAAGAAGGTGCCCAGCTACGACCAGGAGCAGCGGGACCGGCTGTACAAGGCCTTCGGCTACACCTATGAGGAGGTCAAAAACTCCATCCTCCAGATGGCTCAGACCGGCGCCGAGCCCACGGCGGCCATGGGCGTGGACATCCCCCTGGCGGTGCTCTCCGAGAAGCATCAGCCCCTGTTCAACTACTTCAAGCAGCTCTTTGCCCAGGTCACCAATCCCCCCATCGACGCCATCCGGGAGAAGATCGTCACCGATACCGCCGTCTATCTGGGCCGGGAGGGCAACCTCCTGGAGGAGCAGGCGGAAAACTGCAAGATGCTGCGCATCCACAACCCCATCCTCACCAGCATTGACCTGATGAAGATCCGGAACATGAAGGTGCCCGGCTTCAAGGTGGAGACCGTCTCCCTGCTGTACTACAAGAACACCCCCCTGGAGCGGGCCATTGACCGGATGTTTGTCTCGGTCGACCGGGCATATCGCAACGGGGCCAACATCATCATCCTCTCCGACCGGGGGGTGGATGAGAACCATGTGGCCATCCCCTCTCTGCTGGCCGTCTCCGCCCTGGAGCAGTACCAGATCCGCACCCGCAAGCGTACCTCCCTCTCCATCATCCTGGAGTCCGCCGAGCCCCGGGAGGTGCACCACTTCGCCACCCTGCTGGGCTACGGCGCCGCCGCCATCAACCCCTATCTGGCCCAGGAGTGCATCGGAGAGCTGATCGACAAGAACCTGCTGGACAAGGAGTACTCCGCCGCGGTGGACGACTACAACAACGCTGTCCTGGGCGGCATTGTCAAGATCGCCTCCAAGATGGGCATCTCCACCCTCCAGTCCTACCAGTCCGCCCAGATCTTTGAGGCGGTGGGCATCAATCAGGAGGTCATTGACAAGTACTTCACCAACACCGTCTCCCGTGTGGGCGGCATCGGCCTGAAGGAGATCGACGATGTGGTGGAGTGGCGGCACAACCACGCCTTCGACCCCCTGGGTCTTACCACCGACACCACGCTGGATTCCACCGGCGCCCACAAGTCCCGGGCGGGCTATGACGCCGAGGATCACCTGTACAATCCCAAGACCATCAGCTTGCTCCAGCAGGCGGTATGGAACGGGGACTACAAGACCTTTAAGGAGTACTCCGCCGCGGTGGACGACGAGAACAAGCCCCATACCCTCCGGGGCCTGATGGCATTCCAGTTCGCGGAGGACGGCGGCATCCCCATCGAAGAGGTGGAGCCGGTGGAGTCCATCGTAAAGCGCTTTAAGACGGCGGCCATGAGCTACGGCTGCCTCTCCGCCGAGGCCCACGAGTGCATGGCGGTGGCGATGAACCGGCTGGGCGGCAAGTCCAATACCGGCGAGGGCGGCGAGCCCTCCTACCGCTACGGCACCGAGCGCAACTCCCAGATCAAGCAGGTGGCCTCCGCCCGGTTCGGCGTCACCAGCGAGTACCTGATGAGCGCCAACGAGATTCAGATCAAGATGGCCCAGGGCGCAAAGCCCGGCGAGGGCGGACACCTGCCCGGCAAGAAGGTCTATCCCTGGGTGGCCAAGACCCGCTACTCCACCCCCGGTGTGGCGCTGATTTCGCCCCCGCCCCACCACGACATTTACTCCATCGAGGACCTGGCCCAGCTGATCTATGACCTGAAAAACGCCAACCGGAAGGCCCGGATCAACGTCAAGCTGGTCTCCGAGGCGGGCGTGGGCACCATCGCCGCCGGCGTTGCCAAGGGCGGCGCCCAGGTGGTGCTGATCTCCGGCTATGACGGCGGCTCCGGCGCCGCCCCCAAGAGCTCCATCCACAACGCCGGCCTCCCCTGGGAGCTGGGCGTGGCCGAGACCCATCAGACCCTGATCCAGAACGACCTCCGCTCCCGCATCGTCATCGAGGCGGACTCCAAGCTGATGACCGGCCGGGACGTGGCCATCGCCTGCATGCTGGGCGCCGAGGAGTTCGGCTTTGCCACCGCGCCCCTGGTCACCATGGGCTGCGTCATGATGCGGGTGTGCAACCTGGACACCTGCCCCGCGGGCATCGCCACCCAGAAC
>CAMELY010000061.1 GCA_945926565.1 uncultured Clostridia bacterium
TGCAAGGGGGTCTACCGCCCGGTCAAGGAGCTCAAGGGCTTCCAGAAGGTGTTCCTCAAGGCGGGCGAGAGCAAGCAGGTCACCATCGAGCTGGACGACAAGGCCTTCCGGTACTTCAACGTCAAGACCAACAAGTTCGAGATCGAGCCCGGCGTCTATGACATCCTGATTGGCGCCAGCGTGGCGGACATCAAGCTCAGCGGCTCTGTCCAGCTCAAGGGCACCGCGGCACCGCTGCCCTACAAGATGGCAGAGCTGCCCAGCTACGCCTCCGGCCAGATCAAAAACGTCTCTGACGAGGAGTTCACCAAGCTGCTGGGCCACGCCATCCCCGACGGCCACTGGAGCGGCACATTGCAGATGAACGACGCCATCTGCCAGCTCTACTACGCCAAGAGCCTGAAGGCCCGGCTGGTCTGGAAGGTGCTGACCCATCTGCTCAACAAGAGCATTGAGAAGGGCAAGCCGGATCTGAACATCACCTTCATCTACAACATGCCCTTCCGGGCCATCGGCAAGATGGCAGGCGGCATGGTCTCCCAGGAGATGTGCGAGGGCATCGTGACCATCGTCAACGGCCATGCCATTGCCTTCTTCAAGGGCCTGGGCAAGGTGATCGGCGGCTTCTTCCGGCAGCAGAAGGTCATCAAGAAAGCCAACGAGATGAAGTAAAAGAGAAATCTGGAGGTAAAGCGCAATGAATTTCCTGAACCAGTTTGCCGAGAAGCACCCCAAGGCGGCGGAATGGATCCGCAAGGGCGGCCTGTTCGTCATCTTCAGCTATGTGGTGACCTTTATCAAGATGCTGCTGCTGATGTTCCTGCCCGCCTTCTACCGGGGCATCGTGGGTGACTTTGAGTGGCTGTGGCCCAACATCCCCCTGACCATTGCCGGTGTGGAGTTCAATCTGGCCATTGTCGGCAACTCCCTGGCCACCGGCGGCATGGCCTATACCCTGGCCAACCTGACCACCATCTTCCTGGGCGAGTGCATCAACTTCCCTCTGCAGCGGAATGTGACCTTTAAGAGCCACGGCCCGCTGGGCATCCAGCTCATCTGCCACTTTGTGGCTACCATCGCGGTATTCCTGGTCATGAATCTGTTCACCTGCGTCTGGAACCCCATCACCATCGCGCTGATCTCCAACGATGCCCTGCGCAACACCATCCAGAGCGTCGTTACCACCGTGGTCACCGGCGGCGTGGCTATGGTAATCATCTTCGCCGTGGATAACACCATCTTTGCCCCTGGCTTCGGCAAGCCTAAGGCGGAGAGCAAGTAATCCCTTCCGATCTCCGGCAGGCCGTCCTGGGCGGCCTGCCGGGTTTGGAAAATCAGGCGGAATTTTTGAAAATAATGCTTGACAATTGGGAGATCAGCGCATATAATAATACATGCGCTGTGGCGAACAGGCAATCCTGAGACATGGCGGCGTAGCTCAGTTGGCTAGAGCATGCGGTTCATACCCGCAGTGTCACCGGTTCAAATCCAGTCGCCGCTATTTATCTTCCCAGAGCGGAAGCTCTGGGAAGAGGCCCATGGCCCGTTGGTCAAGCGGCTAAGACACCGCCCTTTCACGGCGGAAACATGGGTTCGATTCCCGTACGGGTCAGTTTGGAGGCTTAGCTCAGCTGGTTAGAGCGCATGCTTCACACGCATGAGGCCACTGGTTCGAGTCCAGTAGTCTCCATCAAAGAAAACGCTTCGGATTTCCGGAGCGTTTTTCTTTTTGCTTATTGACAGATTCCCGAAAAGAACCCCGCCTGCGCCTCAGAGAGACGCGGGCGGGGTTGGCGCATCAGATTGAATTACTTCACCAGGGCAAAGGAGAACTCAGCCGTGACGCACAGCTTGCCGGCCACATAGCCCTTGGCGGCACACCAGTAGAAGGGGCCCTTGCTCTTGATAATGGAGCTCTCGCTCTCCAGGGTGTCCCCGGGCTTCACCGGGTTCTTAAAGCGCACCTTGTCCAGGCTGGTGAACATGGGGGTCGCCCCGGCCATGTTCTCCTGACCGGCCAGCAGCACGGCGGCGCCCTGGGCCATCATCTCGCAGAGGATGACGCCGGGAACCACAGGATTGCCGGGGAAATGGCCCTTGAGGAAGAACTCCTCGCCGGAGACGTGGTACTTGGCATGAGCCACGCCGTCCACCACCTCAGCCTCCTGCACCAGCAGCATGTTGTCCCGGTGGGGGAGAATTTTCTTGATCGCTTCCTGATCCATTGCAGTTCCTCCTTAGTCCTTGACCTTCTTGAAGGCGATGCAGGCGTTGTGACCGCCGAAGCCCAGAGAGGAGGACAGGGCCACCTCTACCTCAGCTTCCCGCTTCACGTTGGGCACATAGTCCAGATCGCAGTCGGGGTCGGGGTTCTGATAGCCTACGGTGGGAGGAATGATGCCGGTGGACAGCGCCATGACAGAGGCGACTGCCTCCACCGCACCGGCGGCGCCCAGCAGGTGGCCGGTCATGGACTTGGTGGAGCTGATCAGCGCCTTGCGGGCCCGCTCCTCGCCCAGGGCCTTCTTGATGGCCAGGGTCTCCACCTTGTCGTTCATGGGGGTGGAGGTGCCGTGGGCGTTGATATAGATCTTGTCGGTGTCCACGCCGGCCTGCTGGAAGGCGGAGGCGATGGCCCGGGCGCCGCCCTTGGCCTCGGGGTCAGGGGCGGTGATGTGGTGGGCGTCAGAGGTGGCCTCGTAGCCGCACATCTCCGCATAGATGTGGGCGCCCCGGGCCTTGGCGTGCTCATACTCCTCCAGAATGACGCAGGCGCCGCCCTCGCCCAGAATGAAGCCGTTGCGGTCCTTGTCGAAGGGGATGGAGGCCCGGTCAGGATCGGTGCTCTTGGAGAGGGCCATGCAGTTGATAAAGGCGGCCACGCACACAGGGACAATGGTGGCCTCGCAGCCGCCGGCAATGATGGCGTCGGCATAGCCGTGGGCGATGGCCCGATAGGCCTCGCCGATGGCGTGGTTGGAGGAGGCGCAGGCGCTGACAATGCCGAAGCTGGGGCCCTGGGCGTTGAAGCGGATGGAGATCTCGCCGGAGGGGGCGTTGGGCATCATCATGGTGATGGCGTAGGGGGAGACCCGGCCGGGGCCCTTGGCCTTCAGCTTGTCATGCTCGGTGACGGTGACATTGATGCCGCCGATACCGGCGCTGAAGTAGACGCCCAGGCGCTCGGGGTCAACCTTGCCCTCCAGGCCCGCGTCAGCCATAGCCTGGGTGGCGGCAGCGACGCCGAAGGTGGTGGAGGAGTCCATCCGCCGGGCGGTGGAGCGATCCAGATACTGGAGGGGATCAAAGCCCTTGACCTCTGCGGCCAGGGTGGACTTGAACTCGCTGGGATCAAAGTGGGTGATGCGGGCAATTCCGTGACGGCCGGCGCACAGGGACTCCCAGGTGGAGGCCAGATCGTTGCCCACAGGGGTGACGGCACCCAGGCCGGTCACAACAACTCGTTTCATAGTCATAATTCCTTTCGGGAGGGTGGGTGTTCACCGGAGCGGTGAACAGCTTACATGGCAATGCCGCCGTCGACCCGGATGACCTCGCCGGTGATATACTTGGCCTTGTCGCTGGCCAGGAAGGCGACGCACTCGGCGATGTCCTCCGGCTTGCCCATGTGGGCCATGGGGACGGTGGCCAGCAGCGCCTTCAGGGCGTCCTGATCCATGGAGGCGGTCATGGGGGTCTCAATGGCGCCAGGGGCCACGGCGTTGCAGTTGACGCCCCGAGTGGCCAGCTCCCGGGCCACCGTCTTGGTCAGGGCGATGACGCCGCCCTTGGCGGCGGTGTAGTTGGCCTGGGCGGCATTGCCCATCAGACCGGAGACGGAGGTGATGTTGATGATCTTGCCGCTCTTCTTCTTCATGAAGTTGCGGTAGCAGGCCTTGATGGTGTTGAACATGCTCTTCAAGTTGATGTCCAGCACCAGGTCCCAGTCCTGCTCGCTCATGGCCAGCAGCACCTTGTCCCGGCAGATGCCGGCGTTGTTGACCAGAATGTCAATGCCGCCGAACTCCTTGATGACCGCCTTGACGGTCTCCTGGACAGCCTCATAGTTGGAGACGTCGCAGCGCTTGAAGGCGGCGGTGACGCCGTGAGCCTCAGCGATCCGGGCGGCGGACTCAGCGCCGGCCTCCTCGGGGCACAGGTCGAAAATGACCACATTGGCCCCTTCCCGGGCCAGGGTGTCGGCGATGGCGTAGCCGATGCCCCGGGCGGCGCCGGTGACGAGAGCTACTTTCCCTTGCAAATCAGCCATTGGTTACCTCCTCAATGGTGGCGCGGAGAGAGTCCGCGCTGTCGACGTTGTAGGTCTTGACGGTGGAGTTGATCTTGCCGATGAGTCCGGCCAGGGTGTTGCCGGGGCCCACTTCAATAAAGGTATCAAAGCCGGCCTGGATCATGTTCTCCACGATGGTCTGCCAGCGCACCGGGCTGATGACCTGACGGGCCAGCAGATCGGCGTAGCCCTCCACGCCCTCATAGGGCAGGCCGGTGACGTTGGAGTACAGGGTGTACTTGGGTGCGGTGAAGGTGTAGCCCTCCAGCTCCTTGGCCAGGCCCTCACTGGCGGAGGCCATGAAGGGGGAGTGGAAGGCGCCCGCCACCCGCAGGGGAATGGCCCGCCCGCCGGCGGCCTTGACGGCGGCCTTGAAGCCGTCCATGGAGGCGGAGAGGCCGGCGCAGACGGTCTGAGCGGGGGAGTTATAGTTGACGGGATAGACCTGGTCGAACTGGGCGGCCAGCTCCTCCACCTGCTGGGGGGCCAGCTTGACCACCGCCACCATGCCGGTGTCGGCGGCGTCGGAGGCCTCCTGCATCAGCTCGCCCCGGCGGCAGACCAGCTTGAAGCTGTCCGCCACGGACAGAGCGCCGGAGAAGGCCAGGGCGCCGATCTCACCCACAGAGAAGCCCGCCAGGGCTTCAGGAATGACGCCGGCCTCCACCAGGGCGGCGGCAGCGGCCACCTCCACGGCGAACATGTCCGGCTGGGTGTTGGAGGTGACGGTCAGCTCCTCCTTGGTGCCGGAAAAGCACTGGGCGCTGGTGCCCGGACGGATGCTGTCGCACAGATCAAAGACGGCCTTGGCGGCGGGACTGGCCTCGGCCAGAGTCGCGCCCATGCCGGGGTACTGGGCCCCCTGGCCGGAAAATACAAAGGCGATTTTGCGCATGGAATACCTCCATAAATCACGGATAGATGGACAAAGCCGCCGCCATGGAGGCGGCGGCCGGTGCTTGATTCGGGTGCTCACCCGCGAAGGGGAGAGCGGCGAATGCGGCTTGTGGATCAGAAAGGGAAGGAACGGGCGAAATTACTCGGCCATCTTCTTCTCGATGAAAGCCACCAGATCGCCGACGGTAGCGACCTTCTCGTCCAGCTCCAGCTCGGCGTCCAGCTCTTCCTCCAGCTCCATGACCATCTCAACGGTCTCCAGGGAGTCGATGCCCAGGCTCTCGAAGGTGGTGTCGGGAGTGAACTCGGAAGCGTCGCGGCCGGTGTGGTCGGCCAGAACCTCAGTCAGCTTAGCAAAAATGTCCATGATTTCGTCCTCCTAAAATTGTTGAGTACAGATTTGATTTTTGATTTATCTGAAAGCCGGAGCCGGCTTTGCAGCCATGAGAAAGAGGAGAGGGTCAATCCCGCTCCCGGATGGTGTCCAGAAAGATCTGGTTCAGCTTCTCCACACCCTTGATGAGGGCGGCCTTCTCCTCCTGGGTGAACTCGGTGGTCAGGCGGGTGAAGAGCTGGCGGTGATAGTAGCGGTGATAGGCGTCGGCCAGACGGCCCTGGCGGGTGAGCTGCACCCGGATGGAGCGGCCGTCGTTGGAGCAGCGGGACTTGGTGACAAAGCCCTTCCGGGACAGCTTATTTACCGCAACGCTGACCGAGGAGCGGGTCACATGGATGGTGTCGGCGATCTCGCTGACCGTGATGCCCTCCTTGCCGGCCCGGCCCACCACCTGAATCAGGTGAAACTCGCTGGTGGAGAGATCCAGCCGGGTGCAGGAGCGGACGCTCTGCTCCTCCATGGTCATGATGTTCAGATAGGTATCGTCCAGAAGCTCGTTCAGTCGGGCGGCAAAACTGTCCATGACCAAACCTCCCCTCCGGCGCAAAACAGTTAAATAGACTAACTATCTACCCCATAATACTCACGGGAGCGGCCCTTGTCAAGAGGGTAACGGAGAAAAAACGGATAAACGGACAGGAAAAATGACAGCCTCTGCATCCGGGAAAAAAGGTGCGAAAGCGCCGGTCAAATCCGGAAATTTGTGGAAGAAGCGGGAAAATCTGCCCGGACGCCCCGGGAGAAGGGAAAAATGAGATTTGCTGTCAAATTGCGGCGCAGCGATTGACATTCTGTTTTTCCATGCTATAATGTGTCAGACAATAAAACAGCCTTATCAAGAGTGGTGGAGGGACTGGCCCGATGAAGCCCGGCAACCTGCCTGCCCGCGCAGCGGACACGGTAAGGTGCCAAGTCCAGCGGTTTTTCGTAAAGATGAGGACAAATGCTCACTGCGTATCCGCTCCGGATGCGCATTTTTTCTGTCTCAGAGGCTGTGTTGTTGTGCGAAGGAACAGGCAAATACCCAGTAGAAAGGAATATCACAATGACCAACCGAATTTTTACCTCTGAATCTGTCACCGAGGGACATCCCGACAAGGTCTGCGACCAGGTCTCCGACGCCGTTCTGGACGCCATGCTGGCCCAGGACCCCATGAGCCGGGTGGCCTGCGAGACGGTGACCACCACCGGTATGGTGATGGTCATGGGCGAGATCACCACCCAGGCCCAGGTGGACATCCCGGCCATCGTCCGCAAGACGGTGGCGGACATCGGCTACACCGACCCCGCCTACGGCTTTGACGCCAAGAGCTGCGCCGTCTTCACCACCCTGGACAAGCAGTCCCCGGACATCGCCATGGGCGTGGATCAGTCCTATGAGACCCAGGCCGGCCAGGGAGACGAGATCGACCGGGTGGGCGCCGGTGACCAGGGCATGATGTTTGGCTACGCCTGCCGGGAGACGAAAGAGCTGATGCCCGCCCCCATCGCCCTGGCCCACAACCTGACCTTGGCCCTGGCCCAGCAGCGCAAGAGCGGCGCCCTGCCCTGGCTGCGCCCCGACGGCAAGAGCCAGGTCACCGCCGCCTATGACGAGCACGGCCAGGTGGAGTGGCTCCCCGCCATCGTGGTCTCCACCCAGCACGATCCGGACATCTCCATCAAAGAACTGCGGGAGGCGGTCATCGATCAGATCATCCTGCCCAACCTGCCCAAGCGGTTCATCCGGCCGGAGACGAAATTTTATGTCAACCCGACCGGCCGGTTTGTGGTGGGCGGCCCTGTGGGCGACTCCGGCCTGACCGGGCGGAAGATCATCGTGGACACCTACGGCGGCGCGGCGGCCCACGGCGGCGGCTGCTTCTCCGGCAAGGACCCCACCAAGGTGGATCGCTCCGCCGCCTACATGGCCCGGTATGCCGCCAAGAATCTGGTGGCCGCGGGTCTGGCCGACCGGTGCCAGATTGAGCTGGCCTATGCCATCGGCGTGGCCCGGCCGGTCTCCGTCCTGGTGGACAGCTACGGCACCGGCGTGGTCTCGGATGAGAAGCTGAGCCAGATCGTCCAGCAGGTATTTGATCTGCGGCCCGCCGCCATCATCCGGGATCTGGACCTCCGCCGGCCCATCTACCGGCAGACCGCCGCTTACGGCCACTTCGGACGGCCGGATCTGGATCTCCCCTGGGAGCGGCTGGATCGGGTGGAGCAGCTGAAGGGGCTGGTGTGAGCTCTTGGTTTGCAGTGATGCTCCGGAAAGCACCAGCCCAAGCCTCCCTCCCTGAGGGAGGTGGCACGGCGAAGCCGTGACGGAAGGAGTGCGCCCCGCGCCAGCATTCGTATATTGCCAGAGTAGGATGAATATAGCACATTTTTTCATTATCGACGTATATTCTGCAAGATATTTGCTTGCGCCGGGGGCGGCTCCCTCAGTCGCCTTGCGGCGACAGCTCCCTCGGTGAGGGAGCCTTGG
>CAMELY010000062.1 GCA_945926565.1 uncultured Clostridia bacterium
CGTCTACGGCAAGGAGGACACCCTGGTCACCATCCAGATCGATATGCTGCTGGCCGAGCGGTTCGGCATGTATTACACGGATAAGGACGGGGAGAAGAAGCTGCCCTATATCATCCACCGCACCAGCCTGGGCTGCTATGAGCGTACCCTGGCCTACCTGATTGAGACCTATGCCGGCGCTCTGCCCACCTGGATGGCTCCGGAGCAGGTTCGGGTGCTGCCCATCACCGACCGGGCCGCCGACTACTGCGCCGACTTCTGCGGCAAGCTGACCGCCCAGGGCTTCCGGGCCGAGGTGGACTACAGCTCCATAACCCTGCGGTACAAGATCCGCAATGCCCAGACCGACAAGGTTCCCTATATGGTCGTCGTGGGCGACAAGGACATGGAGAACAACACCGTCTCCATCCGTCACCGCTCCGGCAAGGATCTGGGCGCCATGAGCCAGGACGCGTTTATCGCTCTGCTCCGGGACGTGGTGGATTCCAAGGCGAAGGACTGAGCAAACGCTATCCGCATCTCAATGTATAAGAGACCGGCCTGCCGCATTTTTACGGCAGGCCGGTTTTGCATCTGTTATCTATAAAAAGGATCCCACTTACAGCAGATCCCGAATCCCCTCATAGATGCGAACCACCACATCGGCGTTGTTCATGGCGTAGAGGTGCACGCCGTCGGCGCCAGCCTCGATGAGATCCCGGAGCTGGCCGATGGCGTAGTCGATGCCCGCCTGATACAGGCCGTCGGGATTGTCCTGCCACTTGTCCAGCAGGGCCTGGAAGTCCTGGGGCAGGCTGGCGTTGGAGAGGGCCAGGGTGCGGTCGATCTGGCTCTTGCGGACGATGGGCATGACGCCGGCGGAGACGGGCAGATCGATACCCTCCTTGCGGATCAGGGTCATGTAGCGGTAGAAGTGGAGGTTGTCGAAGAACATCTGGGTGCACAGGTGGGTGGCGCCGGACTCCTGCTTGATCTTCAGCATCTCCACATCCGCCCGGAGGGAGGGACTCTCCGGATGCTTCTCCGGATAGCAGGCTCCGGAGAGGCCGAAGGCGCCGTAATGGCCCCGGACAAAGGCGGCCAGATCGCTGGCGTGGTGGAAGTCGGTGAACTGCCGGATGTTGGGGTTCCGGTCCCCCCGGAGGATCATCAGATTGCGCACCCCGGCGGCAAAGAGCTGATCCAGGCTGTCCTCGATGCCCGTCCGGTTGGCGCCCACGCAGGTCAGGTGGGCCAGGGGCTCGATATTGAGCTGATTTTTCAGGTAGGAGGCCACCTGGCAGGTGGAGACGCCGCCGGTGCCGGAGCCGCCGGCGGAGCAGGTGACGCTGATAAAGTCGGGATGGACCGACTGCACCTGCTGCAGGGTTTGCTGAAGGGGCTCCCACTTCAGCTGCTGCTTGGGGGGAAAGAACTCCACCGAAAAAACGCAGCGCTTCTGGGCAAAAATCTTGCGGATGTACATAAAACTATCTCCTCAGTAGGTAATAACTGGGTACAGTATAGCGGAATATTGCCGAAAATGCAAGCAGACCCGAACCAAATCTGAAGAAAACGAAAAAAACAAAAGTCGGTCTTGATAATTTCCGCGGAATATAGTAAAATAAACAAGCCTTGTAAAGGTCGAGACGGCTCATGGATAGCCGCACCTGTCGGGGAAGCAGCGCTTCCCGGGCCTTTGCTATGTTGTCTGAAGCGGCATTCGGTGTTGACAGCCGGTCCTGCGCAATGTCAGCCCGTGAACCATGTCAGGCGGGGAACCGAGCAGCATTAAGCGGAACCTGGTGTGTGCCGCAGCCCGCCGGCTCGAGCCGTCTGCCGCTTCAGAGAGCACAGCAGATGCGTGCGGTTCCATGAGCTTTTCTGTTTCGCAGGAGAGGAGAGAGATTATATGAGTTTGGGCGTAATCAAATTTCTGGCCTACGGCCTGTTCGGAGAGCGGCTGCTGGGCGAAGTCATGAACAAGGCGGACACGCCGGGCACGGTTCTTCCCATCGGAGTGATCATTGCTGTGACGATTGCTGCGGTTTGCTGCATATCCCACTTCAAAAAGGCGAAACAGTATCTGGCTGTTTTGCTGACCGTCGTTGCCTATATCTGTCTGATCGGCGGGGTCTGCGCTGTGGCGATGCTGATCGTCTGGCTGATTCTGATGGCGCTGGCGCATGCGGGTGAGGATGACAACAAGAAGCAGCCTTCCCGCTCTGCTGAAGAAGAGGCAGCCCGAGACGCCGCATTGAGAGACGCCTATCAGCGGCTCCACAGCTTTTCGGAGCGGCTTGACTCCTGCCTGACCGAGGATAAGAAAAGCGAATTCCTCCGCGATGCCAGCTGGGTGATGCACTCCAGCAGTGCAACGCCGGAGGACTATGACCGGCTGATCGGAGACTGGGAGCACTACCTGTACGACCCCATGCCCGGCAGCAGAAACGGCCCGCGGCTGTGACCTGGCCTGAGCGCGGCATACATATGATTTCAGAGGGGAGGGCATCGGATGTACCAGGCGCTGTACCGCAAGTGGCGGCCCCAGAAATTTGAAGACGTGGTGGGCCAGTCCCACATCACCCAGACCCTGCGGACCCAGGTGGAGACAGGGCGGCTCTCCCATGCCTATCTGTTCACCGGCACCCGGGGCACCGGCAAGACCACCTGCGCCAAAATTCTGGCCAAGGCGGTGAACTGCCAGAATCCCAACCAGGGCGACCCCTGCAACGTCTGCCCCGCCTGCCGGGGGATTGACGACGGCTCCATTCTCGACGTGGTGGAGCTGGACGCCGCCAGCAACAACGGCGTGGATCAAGTTCGGGCCCTCCGGGACGAGGCGGTCTACGCTCCGGCGGCGGTAAAAAAGCGGGTCTATATCGTGGACGAGGTGCATATGCTCTCCACTGCCGCCTTCAACGCCCTGCTGAAAATTCTGGAGGAGCCTCCGGAGCACCTGATGTTTATTCTGGCCACCACCGAGCTGCACAAGGTGCCGGCCACTATCTTATCCCGGTGCCAGCGGTTCTCCTTCCAGCGGATCACCGCCCAGGACATCCAGGGCCGGCTGAGCCAGGTGGCAAAGGCGGAGGGAATCGACCTCACCGACGACGGAGCCGCCCTGCTGGCCCGGCTGGCGGACGGCGCCCTCCGGGACGGCCTGTCCCTGCTGGATCAGTGCGCCGCCTCCGGCGGAACAGTCGATCGGGCCTCGGTGCTGGAGGATCTGGGCCTGGCCGGCAACCTCCGCACTGCCCATCTCATGAACCATATCCGCCGGGGCAATACCGCCCAGGCGTTGGAGGAGCTGGCCCAGCTCTACGGGGCGGGCAAGGGCATCTCCGCCGTCCTCTCGGAGCTCTCCACTCTCACTCGGGATCTGCTGATTCAAAAGACCGCTCCCAAGGGGGGCGCGGGGCTGATGGCGGGGGGCTATGACGAGGAGACGTTGTTTACCTTGGGCAAGGGCTTTTCCGCCCAGCGGCTGATTCAGATGCTGCGGTTGCTGCAGGACACCCAGGCGGGTCTGCGCACCAGCGCCAACCAGCGCACCGACGCTGAGCTCTGCCTGATCCGGCTGTGCGACGAGACGCTGGACAGCTCCAACGAGGGGCTCTCCGCCCGGATTGCCCGGCTGGAGGCTATGCTGGCAAACGGCGTTCCGGCTGTCCCGGTTCAGACGGTGAGCCAGCCTCAGACTCTTCAGCCGGAGCCTGCTGCCAGGCCGGTACCCGAACCGGTTCCGCCGGCTCCCCAGCCGGTAGATGAGCCGCCCTGGGATCTGCCCCCGCTGCCGGAGGAGCCGGAGGAAGTGCGACGGCCCCAGGAGATGGAGCCGGAGGAGCCTCCCGCCCGGCCTCAGCCGGTCCGGCAGCCCAGACAGCCGGCACCTCAGCCGGTGAGCCCGGCCCGGCCGGTTCAGCAGAGCGCCGGAGGGGCGTCCGGAGGGGCCTTCTGGCAGAGCCTGCTCCCGGTGCTGAAGACCCGGATGAAGCCCTGGGCCTATATGCCCTACAGCGACAAGGCGGCGGTGGCGGGGCGGCTGGAAAATGACAGCGTGGTGGTCTATGCCGCCGACGCCTTCACCTATAAGACGGTGAACAAACCGGAACTGCTGCGGATTGTGGCCCAGGCGGCCTCCGAGCGGCTGGGCCGGCCGGTTCAGGCGGTGGCCCGGAAGGGAACGGCGCCCCCAGAGGCGGCGGAACCGGCCCCCGGGGCCTCCGGCCCGGCGAAGCAGGATCCCTTCCAGGAACTGCTCCAGACGGGCAGGGCTCTGGGCGTGGAGATTGACTGAGTAAAACCATTTATATCAGGATAAAAGGAGAATGTGACAATGGCAAAGGGATTCAACAGCCGCAATATGCGGGGTATGGGCGGCATGGGCGGAGGCATCAACATGAATATGATCCGTCAGGCCCAGAAGATGCAGGCGGACATGGAGAAGATGCAGGCGGATCTGGAGCAGAAGACCTATTCCGCCAAGGCCGGCGGCGGCATGGTGGAGGCGGTGGTCTCCGGCAAAAAGGAGCTGACGAAGATCACCATCAACCCCGAGGTGCTGGATCCGGAGGATCCCGGCATGCTGGAGGATCTGGTGCTCCTGGCGGTCAATGAGGCGCTGCGCCTGGCCAATGAGGACGCTGCCAGCAGCATGAATCAAATTACCGGCGGCCTGAATCTGGGCGGCCTGGGTCTGTAATACCACTGGGCCGCCGCAGAGGAAGCTCTGCCGCGGCCCTTCCTGTTTTTGGAAGGAGGCGACATTGTGAAAAAACTGTTGTCACTGCTGCTCATCCTGGCGCTGGTTCTGTCCGGCTGCGCCCCCAAACTCCCCATGGGGGAACAGACAACACCGGAACAGCCCCCTGCCCAGGAGGAAGAAGAGCAGCCTGTACCGGAGCCGGAGCCTGAGCCGGAACGGCTGGATTTGGAGACGGTGGCGGTGGAGGGAGCCCCCGGCTTTTATGACCTGAGCGCCTTGCCTCAACTGGAGGGGGTGACGATAGGGGACGCCGTCCTGCTGGACGAGAACACCGTTGCCCTGCTCACTGGGGAGCAGGGGGACACGGTGTGCCTGCTGAACCTGGAGACGGGGACGTTGGAGACCCTCTGTACCCTCACCCTGAAGCGGGAGGAAGACTGGGGCAGCACCAGCATCCGGTGGGCAGAGCCCCTGGTGGTCTGGGACAATGTCTGGGGCGGCGGCTTTGTCATCGCCCGGGACGGCAGCTATTCCACGATGTATCCCCCGGAAGAGGGATACATCGACAGCTGGAACTGCGTCTTCACCCGGGAGGCCTGCTACTGGTATGACAGCGGGAGCGCCCAGGTGCGGAAGACGGCATGTGATGACCCGGATTGGATTACGGTGGGCAGCATCCCGGTGGAGTATTACTATGCCTCCCCCGTGGGACTCACGGAGGACGGCAGCGGCATGGTACTGACTGCCGACACGGAACGGGGGGAAAAACGGGTTACGCTGGTGATGAGCCTGACCTCCGGGGAAATCACGGCGGTCTATGAGGGGACGGAGTGCGTCAGCCAGCTGACGGGAAGGCCTCAGATTGCCATAGACTATCCGGAAACCGATGAAATAGAGGTGGCCGGGGATGGCGTGACCGCAGACTTCCGGCAGCGGCTCCGGGTTCAGCGGCCCGGAGAGCAGGTGGAGGAGATTGTGGATCTGGCCGGACTGAGAAATGGTGAGAGCGGAGAGCTGGGTCTCTGCGGTCTAAACCCCGCCTGCCAGGAGACGGTCTGGGGCAGGAGCCTGCTCTGGACCTGGACGGAGACCTATCACCTGCTGCTCTGGGACTATCGGAACGTGACACCGGAGGAGGTTCCCCTGGCGGAGCTGGTGCCCTATGAGCCTCCGGTCTACGATCTGGGAGAGATCAGTCAGCGGGCGGACGAGATGGAGGAGACCTACGGGGTGCGGATCTATCTGGGCCAGGAGGTGACCAGCGCCCCCTTCCCGGACTACACCCTGGAGGCCTGCGAGGATCTGGCCTACATCAGCGATGCCCTGGATGTGCTGGAGACTGCCCTGGCTTACTACCCGGAGGGGTACCTGGAGCAGCTGGGGGGTGACTCGGTGCGGGAATTGTGTTTCTATCTCTCCGGACGGATGAGCCCCCTGGACGCCTCGGTCAGCATTGACGATCCAGGAGGCCTGGCCTGTCAGGTGGATGGGCTGGAGCTGCTGGCCTTTAACGTGGACTATATCCGGCCCC
The DNA here is from genome assembly GCA_945926565.1 of uncultured Clostridia bacterium. Classification (GTDB taxonomy): domain Bacteria; phylum Bacillota; class Clostridia; order Oscillospirales; family Oscillospiraceae; genus Onthomonas. The sequence continues at coordinate 6,219 of CAMELY010000062.1, forward strand.
AGGATGTGGTTCATGAGCTGACCCATGTGCTGGATCACTGGCTGTGGGCGGAGGGCACCCTGGACGAGGAGACCTGGAGCGCCATGAACCCGGAGAACTTTGACTACTACTACGCTTACATCAATGAAAACGGCGAAAGCTATGAGTGGGCGGGGGATACCAAATACACCAGCTGGGGCAATGCCTATTACAGTGGGGATGTGGACAGCGTCTATTTCATCGACCCCTATTCCACCACCTTCCCCACTGAGGACCGGGCCCGGCTGATGGAGTATGTGCTGGCAAATCCCGGGGGCAGCCCGGAGTCCAGCTTTGAGAGCGTCCATCTCCAGGAAAAGCTGACCTATTATTTCCAGTGCATCCGCAATACCTTTGACACCGCCGGCTGGCCGGAACAGACCAGCTGGGAGGCGGCTCTGGCCAGCATGGCGCCGGAGTCTGCAGAATGAGAAGAGAGGGAACCACAATGCTCAATCAACAGGCCGTCCAGTACGGCGAGGCCCGGTCGGTGATCCGGGAGCTCTTTGAATACGGCAACCAGCGGGCGAAAATCGTGGGCCGGGAGAATGTCTATGACTTCTCCCTGGGCAATCCCAGCGTGGCTCCGCCCCCTCAGGTGGGGGAGGAGATTCAGCGGCTGCTCCGGGAGGCGGATCCCTGCGCCCTCCACGGCTACACCAGCGCTCCCGGCGACCCGGAGGCCCGGGCGCGGATGGCGGACTCCATCTCCCACCGGTTCGGGGCGGACTGCCGGGGGGAGGAGCTGTATCTCACCGCCGGCGCCGCCGCAGGGCTGTGCTGCTGCCTGCATGGGCTGTGCAATCCGGGGGATGAGGTGGTGGTATTTGCCCCCTTCTTCCCGGAGTACGGGGTCTTCATCCAGGGGGCCGGAGCGGTCATGCGGATCGTGCCTGCGAAAATTGAGGACTTCCAGATCGACTTTGAAGATCTGGAGCGGACGATTACCCCCAAGACCAAGGCGCTCATCGTCAACTCCCCCAACAACCCCTCCGGGGCGGTGTATAGCCGGGAGACCCTGACCCGGCTGGCCGGGCTGCTGGAGGAGCGGCAGCGGGAATACGGACACCCCATCTACCTGATCAGCGACGAGCCCTACCGGGAGATCGCTTTTGCCGGCGTGGAGGTGCCCTGGATTCCCGGCCTCTACCGGAACACTCTGGTCTGCTACTCCTGGTCCAAGTCCCTCTCCCTGCCCGGAGAGCGGATCGGCTACGTCTATGTCCCTGGCCGGGTGGAGGAGAGCAAGCGGGTCTATGCCGCCGTGGCGGGCGCCGGGCGGATGCTGGGCTATGTCTGCGCCCCCAGCCTGATTCAGCGGGTGGCGGCGGCCTGCTGCGACCTGACGGCGGACCTCTCCGTGTACGAGACCAACGCCAGACTGCTGATGGAGGGCCTGGGGGAGATGGGCTACCAGTGCGTGGCCCCCAAGGGCACCTTCTACCTCTTCCCCCGGAGCCTGGAGCCGGACGACATGGCCTTCTGCCGGGCGGCTCAGGCCCTGGACCTGCTGGTGGTGCCGGGCAGCGGCTTCTCTTGCCCGGGACATGTGCGCATCTCCTACTGCGTGCCCACCCAGCGGATTCAGCGGGCGCTGCCGGTGTTCCGGAAGCTGGCGGAGCAGTACGGAAAATAAAACGCAATCCCTTGCGGGTGCCGGTCTGCCGGTGTATAATGAAAGCACCCTTACAAAAGAAATTGGAAAGGAGCGCTTCCCAATGGTA
>CAMELY010000063.1 GCA_945926565.1 uncultured Clostridia bacterium
TAGATGGCCATGCCGGCGGTGACGCTGCCGCCGGGGCTGTTAATGTAGAACTGAATGTCCTTATCGGGATCCTGGGCCTCCAGGTAGAGGAGCTGGGCCACCACCAGAGAGGCAGTGGTGTCGTTGACCTCCTCAGACAGGAAAATGATGCGGTCGTTGAGCAGCCGGGAGAAGATGTCATAGCTCCGCTCGCCGCGGTTGGTCTGCTCTACTACATAGGGTACTAAGCTCATAATCAATGCTCCTTGCAAATTTTGGAAAGATGGTTACAGGATACCCCGGCCGGAGCCGGGGTATACCGAAATCATCAGGTTTTGTCTCCCTGGGGAGACGCTGCTGCAGGAACGAATGCAGGGAAAACTTACTCGGCGGCCTTCTCTTCCACGGGAGCGGTGGGCACGGCGCTGTCGTAGATCACCTTGGAGGCCTTGTCCAGCTTGACATCCTTGGCCAGGGTGTCGGCGGACAGGGCGGCCTTGATCTTGTCGGCCTCCATGCCGTACTGCTCGCTGAGAGACTTGACGTGGGCCTCGATCTCCTCCTCGGAGGCCTCAATGCCCTCTGCCTCGGCCACAGCCTTGAGGACCAGTTCCACCTGGATCTGACGCAGGGCGGCCTGCTTGGTGCTGATGCGGAACTCAGCCCGGTTGGTGCCCATCATGTTCAGATACTGGTCGAAGGAGAGGCCGGAGCCCTGGAGACGGGACTCGTAGTTCTCCATCATCTTGTCGGTCTCATACTCCACCATGGTGTCAGGAATGTCCATCTGTGCGTTGTTGATGACAGCGGTCATGACGGACTGGTGGAATGCGTTGTTGGCGTCCTCTTCCTTCCGGGCCAGAGCCTTGGCCCGCAGGTCAGCCTTGAGGGCCTCCAGGGTCTCAAACTCGGACACATCCTTGGCGAACTCGTCATCCAGAGCGGGAACCTGCTCCTCCTTGACCTCGTGGACGGTGCACTTGAAGGTGGCCTCCTTGCCGGCCAGCTCAGCAGCCTGATACTGCTCAGGGAAGGTGACCACAACGTCCTTGTCCTCGCCGGCGGAGACGCCCACCAGCTGATCCTCAAAGCCGGGGATGAAGGAGCCGGAGCCGATCTTCAGGTCGTAGTTCTCGCCCTTGCCGCCCTCAAAGGCCACGCCGTCCACAAAGCCCTCAAAGTCGATGACGGCGGTGTCGCCCACCTGAACGGGACGATCCACAGTGACCTGAGTAGTAGCCCGGTTGATGTAGGGCTTCAGGGCCTCGTCCACCTCTTCGTCGGAGACGGAAACCTCAGCCTTGGGGGCGGGGATCTCCTTGTACTGGCCCAGGGTGGCCACGGGCATCAGGCCCACGGTGATGACCAGCTCAGCGCCCTCGGCACCCATGCTCTTCACGTCGGTCTTGGGATAGCCCACGATCTCCAGGCTCTCGTCCTTGGTGATCTCCTCCATGATGGCGGGATACAGCTCCTCCAGGGCGTCCTCATAGAACACGCCGGTGCCGTACATCTTCTCCACCAGCTTGCGGGGGGCCTTGCCCTTGCGGAAGCCGGGCAGCGCGATCTGGCCCTTCACCTTGTTGTAGACCTTGTTGATGGCGGCCTCAAACTCGGCGCCGGTAATCTCAACGGTGAGCTCGGCGGTATTGTTTTCTTTTTTCTCTACATTCTTCAGATTCATGGGGATACTCCTCCTCGTAGGCGCAGGCGCCTGTTCTTTGACAAATCATCAGCATGATATTGTATCAGAGATCTCAGCAGATTTCCACTGTTTTCTGTGAAAAAATCCGGCTAATCCAAAATTCTTTTTGGCACAAACTCCAATTGGTCGGCGGAAATAAGGGAAAAATCGATCCCCTCGCACTTCCCCTCAATGGCCTGCCGCCTGCTGGGGCCGTGGAGATGGGCATAGCAGCAGCGCTGCACACCATATCGGTGAAGCACTTCCAGAATGGGCTTGCACCGGTAGCCCTGATAGACCGGCGGGTAGTGGAGAAAGACAATCTTCTCCCGCTCCCCCGCCGCCTTCAGCGACGCCTCCAGGCGCATGCACTCCCGGTTCAGCATCTTTTCGTTGCGCTCGTGGCTGCCCGGCTGATCCAACTCATAGAACCAGCCCCGGGTGCCGCACAGGGCGGTCTCCCCATAGAGCCAGCAGTTGTTGTGCAGCAGCCGGAAGGTGTCCAGGCCCTGCTCCCGGAAAAAGGTCTCCATCTTGTTGGCGGTACTCCACCAGTAGTCATGGTTGCCCTTGACCAGCAGCTTGGTGCTGCCGGGAAGATCATTGAGGAAGCGAAAGTCCGCTTCGCAGTCCGGCAGCTTCATGCTCCAGCTCAGATCGCCGCAGAGCACCACCGTGTCCTCCGGAGAAACCGTCTCCAGAAAGCCCCGGCGCAGCCGCTCGGTGTGATTTTCCCAGGTGGGGCCGAAGACGTCCATAGGCTTATCCGCGTTGAGGGACAGGTGAGGATCGCCGATGGCGTAAAGGGCCATTACTTGAGAAAGCCGGTGACCACGGCCCGCATCTGCTCCTTCTGCACCCAGCCCTCGAAGCGCACCTTTTTATCCTTCAGGCCGGCCAGGGGACGGGGCACGGGAACACCGGTGACCTCAGCCAGCTGATCCAGCAGGTCGGCACCCTGGGCCCGATCCTCCACGCCGATGGCCTCCAGCACAGCGTCGCAGAACTTGAAGGGGCTGGCGGTAGAGGCCACCACGGTGGGGGTCTCGTCTCTGGTCTCCGCCCGGTACTGCTCCAGCACATGGAAGGCAACGGCGGTGTGGGTGTCGATCAGGTAGTTGTGCTCCTTCCACAGCTTGCCGATGGTCTCCTTGGTCTGGGCCTCGGTGGTGTAGCCGGCGGCAAAGGCAGCCTGGATCTTTTTCAGCATATCCGGCGTGACGGTGTAGCTGCCGGTCTCCTTCAGCTCGTCCATATACTGGGCCACCTTCTGGTCGTCATTCCCGGACAGGGTGTAGAGCAGCCGCTCCAGATTGCTGGAGATGAGGATGTCCATGGAGGGAGAGACGGTGTTGTAGAAGGGCCGTTTCTTGTCATAGGTGCCGGTCTGCAGGAAGTCAGTGAGCACGTTGTTGTCGTTGGAGGCGCAGATCAGCTTGGCGATGGGCACACCCATCTCCCGGGCATAGTAGGCGGCCAGAATATTGCCGAAGTTGCCGGTGGGCACGCAGACGTTGATGGGGTCGCCCAGGCTGATCTCCCCGTCCCGGAGCAGGTCGCAGTAGGCGGAGATGTAGTAGACGATCTGAGGCAGCACCCGGCCCCAGTTGATGGAGTTGGCGGAGGAGAGGAACACGTTGTTTGCGGCCAGCTCTTCCCGGAGGGTCTCGTCGGAGAAGAGGGTCTTGACGCCGGTCTGGGCGTCGTCAAAGTTGCCGATGACCGAGCAGACCCCCACATTCTCGCCCTCCTGGGTCTTCATCTGCAGGGCCTGCACCTCGGAGACGCCGTCCTTTGGATAGAAGACCAGGATCTTGGTCTGCTCCACATCCCGGAAGCCCTCCATGGCCGCCTTGCCGGTGTCGCCGGAGGTGGCCACCAGGACGCAGACGGTGCGGTTGTCATAGCTCTTGCACATGGAGGCGGTGAGCAGATGGGGCAGCATCTGCAGGGCCATGTCCTTGAAGGCGCAGGTGGGGCCGTGCCACAGCTCCAGGCAGTAGGTGTTATCGTCCACCTTGTGAACCGGGGCCACCGCCTTGGTGTCGAACTTGTCCGGGCCGTAGGCCTTGGTGGTATAGGCAGTGAGCTCAGAGGTGGTGAAGTGGGTGAGATACAGCCCCATCACATAGACCGCCCGCTGCTGATAGGACATATCCTTCAGGCTTTCCAGGGCGTGGCCGGGGAGCCGGGGCAGCGCGGCGGGCAGAAAGAGGCCGCCCTCCCGGGAGAGACCCTGAGAGATGGCCTGAGCCGGTGTGAACTCCAGCTTTTTGTTTCTCGTGCTTACATAGTACATACTCGATTCACTGTCCTCATGAAATTATTGTAGAAGAGGTCCTGCACCAGGCTTTCCCGATAGTTGCGCTGGAGCAGCGCCTCGTACAGAGCGGCCCAGCTCCAGACGCCGGTGTAGCCCTGGGGCAGCCTGTCACAGCCGTCCCAGTCGCCGCCCAGCGCCACGGTGCGCTCCCCGCCCAGGGCCAGGAAATGCTCCAGATGGGCGATGACCGTATCCGTCGTCACATCGCCCTGGCCCAGAAAGCGGGTATAGGCATTGAGCCCTACCACCCCATGATACTTCATTATTGCATTAAATTGCTCATCGGTCAAGTTCCTGGGGTGAGAAAATACACTTCTGCTATTGGAATGGCTGGCCACCAGGGGCGCTTTCGTCTCCTCGCACAGGGCGGCGGCGTCCCAGAAGCCTGCGTCGGACAGATGGGATGCGTCCACCAGAATGCCCAGAGACTGGGCCTTGCGGACGAAGGACTTCCCCGCCGGGCTCAGGCCCCGCTCCGGCTCCTCCACGCAGCTGCCGGAGAGGGCGTTGGCGTGGTTCCAGGTGAGGCCCACCATGCGCAGCCCCTCCCTGTGCCACTTCTCCAGCTCCCGCTCAGAGCAGCCGATCAGCTCCGCCCCCTCCAGGGACAGGAAGGCGGCCAGCTTGCGCTGCTCCCCTGCCGCCTTGGCCTCCTGGGCGGTGCGGCAGAGGGCGACCCGGTCCCGGAACACCTTGCAGTCCCGGAGGAATATCTTTTTCTCCCGCTTGGCGAAATGCTTGGCCAGCGGAGCCGCGCTGTCCCAGTAGACGGCAAAGAACTGGGCCTGGGGCCGATAGCGGACGGAGAGTCCCAGATTCCACTGTCCGTGGGCGTCAAAGAGCCGCTCCTCCGGGTGGAGCAGCAGACGGCTCAGGGTGTCGCAGTGGCCGTCAAAGAGAGGGATGTATTTGGATGACATGAAAGAGACTCCTTTCCATCATGGTAACAGGAAACGGCGCGGAAAAAACGGGAGATCTGCCGCGCGGGTCAATACGTTCCTCAATAAAACGCGTTTTCCAGCCAGCTCAGGACAGGTTCCCGGGTCAGCACTCCCTGAGGGGCGTCAATCTGGCAGACGTCGAAGCGGATATAGCAGTCGGCCAATTCCGGGTGGAGCGCCAGATACCGGCCCAGGGCCTGGCGAATCCGGCTCTGCTTGCGGCCGGTCACCGCCTGGGCGCCGGGGGCGAAATCCCCGGTGCGGAGCTTCACCTCCACCACCGCCAGCACGTCCCCCTTCCGGGCAACGAGATCCAGCTCCCCCTCCCGGAAGCAGACGCGGCTATCCAGAATCTGGTACCCCCGGTCATACAGCCACCGGGCGGCCAGGGCCTCTCCCCAGCGGCCCAGATCCGGGTCAGCCCTTCTGTCCATAGAATTTCTTCAGAAAGCTCTGTCGGTGGATGGGGCTGGGGCCGTACTGCGCCAACAGCTCATAGTGGAGCTTGGTGGGATAGCCCTTGTGCTTTTCAAACTGGTACTGGGGATAGACCCGGGCCATCTCCTCCATATAGTGATCCCGGCTCACCTTGGCCAGGATGGAGGCGGCGGCGATGGAGGCGGAGCGGCTGTCCCCTTTTACCAGCGTCTCGCAGGGACAGCGAATCCCCCGGCAGCAGTTGCCGTCAATGAGGGCGAAGTCCGCCTTCGGTTCCAGCTGGGCGATGGCCCGGTCCATGGCCAGCATCCGGGCGTTGAGAATGTTAAGCTCGTCGATCTCCTCCGGGGAAGCGGTGGCCACCGCACAGGCCACCGCCTGCTCCTTGATCTGGGGGAAGAGCAGCTCCCGGCGGCGCTCGGTGAGCTTTTTGGAGTCGTCCAGGCCGGGGAGCACCAGCTCCCGGGGCAGGATGACGGCGGCGGCGTATACCGGCCCGGCCAGGGGGCCGGCTCCCGCCTCGTCCACGCCGCAGAGCAGAATGTCTCCCCGCTGGGCGAAGATGCGGCGTTCCTCTGTCCAGAGGTCCTTTGGCTCAGTCTGCTTTGTCATGGTTCTTCGCCTCCAGATCGTCCGGAGTTTCCAGGGTGAACCGGCCCAGCTTGCCGGAGCGGTATTCCTCCAGCAGCACCCGGGCCATCCGCTCCAGATCCACCTCGCCGCCGGAGATGAGAAAGCCCCGCTTCCGGCCGGCGGCCTCCAGCAGCTCCCAGTCCTGGGCCGCAGGATCTACCGTAATTTTATAGCGGTCGGCAATGGCCTGGGGATACCGGCGGGCCAGCAGGCCCATCAGGTGGGAAGCCAGGGTCTCCAGATCCATAATGGCGTCCTTCACCGCGCCGGTATAGGCCAGGTTTAGGCCCACCGACTGGTCTTCAAACTTGGGCCAGAGGATGCCCGGGGTGTCCAGCAGCTCCAGGCCGCCGGAGACGGTGATCCACTGGCGGCCCCGGGTGACGCCGGGCTTGTTCTGGGCCTTGGCGGACTTCCGGCCCGCCACCTTATTGATAAAGGTGGACTTGCCCACGTTGGGCACTCCCACCACCATGGCCCGGACGGGACGGCCCACCTGTCCCTTCTCTGTCCAGCGGGCGATCTGCTCCTTCAGCCGCTCCCGGATGGTGGGGACAAACTGGGCTACCCCCGCACCGGACTTGCAGTCGGTCAGCAGGACGCCGTAGCCCTGGCGGCGGAACCAGTCCGCCCAGAGCCGGTTCATCTGCTCATCCGCCTGATCCGCCCGGTTGAGGACGATAAGCCGGGGCTTGGCCCCCACCATGGCGTCAATGTCCGGGTTGCGGCTGGAGATGGGGATCCGGGCGTCCAGAATCTCCACCACGATATCCACCTGCTTGACCTGCTCCACAATCATGCGGCGGGTTTTCGCCATATGACCGGGATACCATTGAACTTCCATCCGGTCTGCCTCCTTTTGCGCATGCTTCTACGAAAAAAGGAGGGGTCGCCCCCTCCTTCTCTCTCGGAAAATCGCTGAATTACAGCTTCTCCTTGACCTTGGCAGCCTTGCCCACGCGGTCGCGGAGGTAGTACAGCTTGGCCCGGCGCACCTTGCCCTTGCGCACCAGCTCCACCTTCTCCACCAGGGGAGAGTGGACCGGGAACACCTTCTCCACGCCGACGCCGTAAGAGATGCGGCGGACGGTGAAGGTCTCGTTGACGCCGCCGTGCTTCTTGGCAATGACGGTGCCCTCAAAGGTCTGGATACGCTCCTTGGCGCCTTCCTTGATCTTGATGTGGACGCGGACGGTGTCGCCGACGCGAATCTCGGGGGCCTCAGCCTTGAGATTCTGCTGGTCAAGCATCTTGATGAGATCCATGGATATTTCCTCCTGTTTTCATAGGTGTTCATGGTGCTGTCAATGCTCCGGCTCTTTTGTACCTCGTCCGAAGCGGCCCAGAGGACCACCCTTTATTCAACTTGTCAAGAATACCATACTCTTTTCCGATTTGCAAGGGGTCTCAGCGGAAAATTTCTCCGTTTTCCAAATAATTTTCCTCCCGGCAGTAGCGGACAAAGTCGGGGGCAAGCTCAGGCGCCTCGTTTCGCAGGGCCTCCAGCAGCAACTGGGGGTTGAGGCTGGGGTTCTGAGCGGCCAGATTGCAGGAGAGGGTCAGCCGCCCCTCCCCTGCCGGCGCCAGCGACCAGCGGTGCACCAGGGGGATGAGATCCAGCTCAGTGTAACCCTTTTTGGATTTCTTAGACTTCTTCTGCAAAATCAGGCTGTCCCGGGACAGCATGGCGCGGAACGCCTCCTCCACCCCGGCG
>CAMELY010000064.1 GCA_945926565.1 uncultured Clostridia bacterium
CATGATACATCAAACAGTTGCAGACATAGCTGCCTGCCGTGTAAGAGAGGTCGCATGGAATGCCGTGACTTCGGATATTCCGGACAATGTCCTTGACCGGAACTGTGGCAAAATATGCCGCCGGGCCATCCGCCAGCAGGAGCTCATCCACTGGCTGCGCTCCGTCGTTGTCGGGCATCCGGGCGTCCGCCAGATTGATGGCAACCCGTTCCACTGTCACACAGCATCGCCCGCCTGCCTGGCCTACGCTGATAACAGCCTCCGGCTGAACCGTCCTGATCGCATCCTCCACCGCCGAAGCACTCCGGGAAAAGGAGGTCGGGAGCTCCAGCTTGACAATCTCAGCCCCTGCTACCTTGTCCGGCATTCGCCTGATTGCTTCAAAAGACGGATTAAACGTCTCACCGCCGAAGGGTTCAAAGCCCGTCATGAGTATTTTCATATCTGCTTGCTCCTGTTCTGGGATGGCTTGGTTATATCAGTTTTAGCCAAGTCTGTCAACAACTTACAGGAAAAATCCAACAAACAGGCAAATCTGTTGTTCATCGCCGGACTATCTCGGCACGGAGAAGCACGAAAGGCCCTGCTGCGGAGATAAAAGGTCAATTGTGCAGCCTCTTTACATGTGCGGACGAAATTCATGCGTTGGATTTTATTACAGAGACAGATGTCCGCACTGGACTTACCCTACAGATTGTAGTATAATTCAAAGCAAGATCCAGTCGGAACTGATTCTGTATCTGACAGGAAAGAAGGTTGTTTTCTGTGGTAAACGAGCAATGGATTGAAACATATCGAGGCGAAATTGAGGCATTTTCCAAGACAATTTCCGCATTTCAAGCGGGAGAAATTGATAAAAAGGCCTATAAAGGCATGTCCGGCGGCATGGGTTCCTACGCGCAGAGAGATCCGTCCAAGCACATGCTGCGTCTGCGGATGCCCGGCGGCCGGATGACAGTGGAACGGCTGGGCTTTCTGGCCCAGACAGTCGAGCGGTACCAGGTGCAGAAGCTGAAGCTCACCACCTGTGAGACGGTTCAGCTCCACAATCTGGAGGCCTGGCAGGTGCCGGAAATCATGGAGCAGGCCATCTCCTGCGGCATTCTCTGCAAAGGCGGCGGCGGCGACAATCCCCGTAATGTCATGTGCAGCCCCCTCTCCGGTACACAGGCCGGCGAGGCCTTCGATGTACTGCCCTGGGCAGAAGCAGTGACCGCTTATCTGCTCTCCATCTGCCGGGACATCCATATGCCCCGTAAGCTGAAGATCGCCTTCTGCAACGGCGTGGATGACTGTGTCCACACCGCCTTCCGGGACATGGGCTTCCAGGCCCAGCCGGACGGCACCTTCTCCCTGCGCATCGCGGGCGGCCTGGGCGCAAATCACCGGATGGGTGTGCTGGTGGACGAGGCAATTCCCGCCAGCCAAATTCTCTATTACGTCAAGGCCATGATTGACACTTTCTGTGCCCACGGCAACTATCAAAACCGTGCCAAGGCCCGGACCCGCTATCTCCAGGAGACGCTGGGTGAAGAGCTCAAGCCGATCTATCTGGCCAACGTGGCAGCGGCTAAGGCTGCCGGCGGCCTGGATCTGGAGCTGAAGCCCACGGTCATCTGCAAGACCGGAACAGAGACGCTGGACGACCCCAGAGCGCTGCCCCAGAAGCAGCCCGGCCTGTATACCGTTCAGTATCACCCCATCGGCGGCAGTCTCCCCCTGGACAAACCCGCCGCGCTCTATGCGTTGCTCAAGGACATGCCTGACGTCGAGTGCCGCATCGCTCCCAATGAGACGCTTTATATTCTCAACCTGACCGCAGAGGAGGCCGGGCAGGTTCTTTCCGCCACGGCAGACGGTGCTCAGACCGAATTTGAGTACAGCGTCGCCTGCATCGGCGCTTCCATCTGCCAGCAGGGCGTTCGGGACAGCCAGGGCCTGCTCCAGGCCGCCGTCGCCGCCGTTCGTGAGGCCAGTCTTCCTGACGGCGCCCTGCCTAAGGTCTGCATCTCCGGATGCCCCTCCAGCTGTGCTGCCCATCAGGCCGGCGCCATTGGCTTCCAGGGCTGTGTCCGTCTGGTGGAAAAAAAGCCTCTGCCTGCGTTTAAAATGTTCTTAGGAGGCAATGATGACCTGGGTGCCGCCCGCTTTGGTGAGCCGGTTGCCACCATTCTGGAGCGTGACATCCCCGCTCTGTTGGTGGAACTGGGGCAGGCCGCAGCCGCCTCCGGTCTCAAATGGAGCCAGTGGATCGGCGGTAATCAGGATGCTTTCCAGTCCATCCTCGCAAAATACGCATAATTTCCGCTGACGAAACAGCAGGCACATCACAATCGGTGTGCCTGCTGTACTTTTATAGCCTTCAGCATGCCGGGATCAGGGTGCCATTTTGACCCCTCTGTACCGATATCGGTGAGCAGCCCTTTCAGTTCCGGATAGGGCATGGCATACCGCTGACTGAGATAGCGGAGCGACGCCCCCAGCTCTCCGTCCGGGCCGCCATACTGACTGATGATGATAGCAGCCAGCCTGGGATTGGTAGCCTTGATCTTCACCGGGTATTGCAGTTTTTTGTCATAAATGAACATTTATGAGTCCTCCTCCGCATGGTTCCAGGGCCACGGGCCATGGAGCCAGGTATAGTGGTCATCTGCAGCTGCATTGATCTGCTGGAGGGGGCCGTACTGCTCCTCGTACCGCATCCGTCCCTCCTGATAGAGGGCGGCATACTGTTGAAAGAGTCGGAAGGCCTCCTGATCTTTGGGGTGCGTATCCAGGTAAAGACCCAGCTCCGTCAAAACAAAGCCCAACACCTGAAGCTCAGAGAGCGGTGTTTTGGGTACAGACCTGCCCTGCGCTGCCACATGGAGGGGCAGATTGAGGCCGGGAAACAGCGTGCCTTGGGCCAGCGCCTCGTTTTTGCCGTATTTGGGCTCTCCCTCCTGCTGAAAGGGAACATAGGGAACTGCCAGCGGAGCGCAGCGGGGGAGCTGTCCCTGGCCGCTTGGGCAGCGGGCCGTAAATTGTTCAGGCTCTTGCTTCAAATGAATTCCTCCTTCGGAAGGGCAGTGCCCTTCCGTTTCACTTTATGCAGAGAAGACAGGATTTGACAAAATCGGATCGTATCCGGCTCAATCTTAATTTTCCAAACAATTGCTATAGTGTGTTGCATATTTAAAAAGAGCTTTTATAATAAGAGCACATCAACCGCAATACATCCGGACAGAATCACAGGAGGTTACTCACATGAAAAGATGGATTTGTATGCTGATTGCCCTCAGTCTCACTTTGCTTGCCAGCGGCTGTCAGTCAAACCACACCGCTGCAGATCCCGTGCCTGAGGCTCAGGCGCCTGCTGTCTCAGATCAGGAGGAGAATCTCACCGCGCCTCAGCAGGAGGTGCCCGAGCTTCCGGCAGATTCGGCTGAGACGCCTGCTGAACCGGAACCGTCTGAAACGCCGGAGGATGCCGAAGCGCAATCTGACACTGAGTCTCCGGCCAGTACCGAGGAAGACCGGGCCGAATTGACCGCTGTACTGGATCGGATCCGCGAAGAGGCACGGGTGGGCGTCGCCGGCAGTTCTCTGACTGCCGCTCAGCTGGCCGCAGCGCTGCTGGACTGGGGAATGGAGACTCCGCTGACAGAAGAGGAGATTCAGGATACCGCCCAAAGCTGGTACGCCGGGCTGGAGAGCGCTGACCAAGAGGAGTTTCAGATGCAGCTCTCCGGTGTGGACGGAGCCGTAAAGCAGGTACTGGAGGAGAACGGTGCAGATCTGCTGGATTCTGCGGGCTGTACCGAGAGCGCTTATCCCTGGAACGACGCTGCCCGGACGGCAGCAGAGGCAGTTGCGGCCGCAATTCTGACAGAAGCATAAGGAAAACCCGCCAACGGCCGGTTCAGACTGTACTGAGCCGGCCGCTTTTGTGGACAACGCCGTTCTTTCGTGATAAACTACAGGAAGATTGTTTTCAGGATATCCGATGAAGGGAGGTTTTTGTTTGATGAAAGGCTTCTTTTCCGCTTTGCGCGCCTTTCTGCTCGTCCTGTGTATCGGCGGCATCTGCGTTTCCTGCTGGAAGCTCTGGGAAATTTACCATACCTATCAAGAGGGCCAGGAGCTCTACCAAAATTTGACCGCTCTGGTCGTAGCGGAGGTAAATCCGGCTGCGGAAACAACGGCAGAATACAGCACTATTCTCCCGGAACCGGAGGCAGAAGGAGAGATTCCGCAAGTTGCGCTCGGTATCAGCGTGGATTTCGACGCCCTTCGTTCCATCAATCCGGAGGCTGTTGGTTGGATCTACTGCCCGGATACCGCCATCAATTACCCGGTGGTTCAGGGCAGCGACAATGATTACTACCTCAGACACCTCCTGGACGGCACATCTAACCGAAACGGAACCATCTTTGCCGATGCCAACAACAGCAGCGGTTTTGCGGATCAAAATACGATTCTGTATGGCCATCACATGAAAAACGGAGCCATGTTCGCCTCGCTGGAAGGCTATCGGGAGCAGGCATACTTTGATCAGCATCCGGTGCTCTATCTGCTGACTCCGGAGGGGGATTATCAGCTGCAGGTGTTCTCCGCCTGCGTCACCAGCGCCTCGGATGAGGTCTATACGCTCCAGTTCGGCGATGCGGAGGATTACCGTCTCTGGCTGAATCGCCAGGCAGCCCGTTCGGACATTGAGAGCTCCGTTTCAGTCGCTGAAACAGACCGGGTGATCACCCTCTCCACCTGCGCCTATGATTTTGACGACGCCAGGTATGTGGTCCTCGCCAAGCTGGTTCCCGTCAACGTGCGGGGATAAACCGGTATTTGCAGCCATAAGCTGTCCCGGGAGGGATTGCAGATGGAACGTCGTATCTCAAAACGTGCGCTGACCGCTTTGACATTGGCGGCAGCTATGGTCTCTTTTGTCTTTTGGAGCGGATATTGGGCTCCGCTTCAGACCTTTTCGCCCGTTCTTCGGGAGGATCTGCTGCTCATCATCGACCCAGGCCACGGCGGGGAGGATGGGGGAGCCGTCTCAGTATCCGGCGTCCCGGAGAGCGGGATCAACCTGTCCATCGCCCTCAAGTGCGAACAGCTGGCAGGGTTATTTGGTCAGCCTGTTCAGCTGCTGCGCAGGGAAGAGGTATCTCTGGCTGACCCGGAGGCAGAGACGCTGCGCCAGAGAAAGCGCAGCGATCTGCAGAAACGGGTGGAGATCATCAACAGCGCATCCAATGCGGTGCTGCTCAGCATCCATCAGAACTTTTTTACCAAGGCTTCCTATTCCGGCGCACAGGTGTTCTATCGGCCGGGGGAGGACAGCCGCCAGTGGGCCATTCAGATTCAGGAGCAGCTCCGTCTGGCCCTGGACACAGAGAACCAGCGGCAAGCCAAGGAGATTCCCAGCGATATCTATCTCATGAGCCATATCAGCTGCCCTGCCATTCTGGTAGAGTGCGGTTTTCTCTCCAATCCGGAAGAGGACGCGCTGCTTCAGACTGAGGATTATCAGCGAAAGCTGGCGGTGACCATTCTGGGGGGCTGCATGGGTTACTTTGCGGACACCGGCAGGACATATTAAGAAGGGGACACACAGATGAAAGCGAAAACCATCTTTTACTGTACCAGCTGCGGCAACGAATTTCCGAAATGGCAGGGGAGATGCCCCGGCTGCGGGAGCTGGAACACCATTGTAGAGCAGCCTGCGGCCAGCCGAGCCAAAACAGCCGACCTTCCCGCCGCATCCAGCCGTGCCTTGAGCCGCGCTCTGCCGCTGGATCAGGTCGAGACGGATGAAGAGATCCGCTTCTGCACCGGCATGGGTGAGCTGGACCGAGTGCTGGGCGGAGGCGCCGTCCGCGGTTCTCTGGTGCTGGTAGGCGGCAGCCCCGGCATCGGAAAATCCACTCTGATGCTTCAGATCTGTGACAATCTGTCCCGGAATTACAAGGTGCTCTATGTCTCAGGCGAGGAATCTGCCCGGCAGATCAAGCTCCGGGCAAAACGACTGGGCGTGGCAGGGGAGAGGCTGTACCTTCTGGCAGAGACCAACCTGACCCGGGTGCTGGACAGCGTGGAACAGGTTGCACCGGATATTTTGGTGGTGGACTCCATCCAGACCATGTACCAGGACAATTCCGACTCGCTGCCCGGCAGCGTGGCCCAGGTAAAGGCCTGCGCTATGAATCTGATGGAGCTGGCCAAGGGTCAGGGTATCACTGTCTTTGTCATCGGCCATATCAATAAGGAGGGCTCCATTGCCGGCCCCAAGGTGCTGGAGCATATTGTTGACTGCGTGCTCTCCTTTGAGGGTGATCAGAATCTGCTCTATCGGATTCTGCGGGCAACCAAAAACCGGTTTGGCGCCACAGATGAGATCGGCGTCTTTGAGATGCTGGATTCCGGCCTGCGGGAGGTTCCGAATCCGTCGGAGATGCTGCTCTCCGGCCGGCCAACCGGGACGCCCGGCACCTGCGTCACCTGTGTGATGGAGGGCATCCGCCCGGTCTTGGCGGAGGTTCAGGCCCTGGTCACCCTGAGCAGCTTTTCCGTGCCTCGCCGCACCAGCAACGGCGTGGAGTACAACCGGGCCATGCTGCTGCTGGCAGTTCTGGAAAAGCGGGGCGGCCTGCGCATTGGAAACTGCGACGCCTATATCAATGTCATCGGCGGCCTCAACCTGAATGAGCCAGCCGCCGACCTGGCGATTGTTCTGGCGCTGGCCTCCAGCTTCCGGGACAAGCCGGTGCCGGACGATCTGACCGCCGTAGGTGAGGTGGGCCTGACCGGCGAGATCCGCAGTGTAGGCACCATGGGCCAGCGGCTGTCGGAGATCCGGCGGCTGGGCTTTTCCAAATGCCTGGTGCCGTCCCGCGGCACTCAGGATATCTCCATTCCAGGTCTCCAGCTGATTTCTGTGCGGAATATCCGTGAGGCGCTGGCCGTGCTTCTATAATGACAACGGCGGAGATGACTCAGATGAAATATATCCGATACAGTGATCTGCGCGCCTATCTGGCAGTTCTGTTAGCTGAGAGCCGCCAGCGGGCCGCAGCGGCCCGGCAGACGCCTGTCCGCTGCGCAGAGGATGCGGAAGATTTACTGGCTGCTCTGAACGCGGCAGACGCTGAGGAGCTATGCCTTACCGAGATCGGCCAGTGGGCAGCCGGAAATGCCATTGAAGGAGATCTTGTATTGAATCCGCGCGTGAATTTGCCGGGTGATTTTTATAGACAGCGGTAGCGGCGAATGTGCCGCCGTCTATGCGGCAAGTTTGCCCCATGCCTTGACAGGAGAGGGGCTTTCTGCTAAAATACAAACCTGAACAAAATAAAAATTTTGTTCAGGTTGAGGGAGGTAAAGCAGCTCTTCTCAAGCATTGACAGGCCTGCACAAGCTCAGATATCTGACGAAAGAGGTTTTTGTACTATGGACTATCGAGAATTTGCTTCTCCAATGCTCTGTGATTTTTTGGCCTACCATGAGTCGGTCAAAGGTCATTCCAATCTGACAGTTGACGAATACTGTCTGGATCTCCGGAACTTTTTCCGCTACATGAAGCGGCTGAAGCGCGTCGTACCCTGGGACACGCCGGAGTCGGAAATATCTATTGATGATGTGGACGCTGCGTTTCTGGGGACT
>CAMELY010000065.1 GCA_945926565.1 uncultured Clostridia bacterium
CTCCTGCCCAACCTGGGCCACGGCATCGAAATCTTAAAGGGAACCGCCTCCGAGTGCGGCGGCCCTGCCGAAAGGAGAGCGTGATATGAGCGACCGAATGACCCCCATGGCCTTTGAGCCTCTGCTGACCGCTGTGCTGGAGGAGATGCGCACCCAGCGCTCCGTGTTTTACGTCCCCGCGGCAGTGCCTAAGGCCTGCCCCATCTCCTTCTGCGGCGGCAGGGCGGAAGATCCCGTGGGCCCCGCCGCCGGCCCCCACACTCAGCTGGCCAACAATCTGGCGGCGGCCTACGCCGCCGGGGCACGGATCTTTGAACTGAAAACGGTCCAGATCATCGACGGCGAGGATCTGCCGGTGGCCAAGCCCTGCATTTACGTCCAGGGTGAGGCCTACAACGTGGAGTGGTCCACCGAGCTCACCGTGGCTCAGGCTACAGAGGAGTACATCAAGGCCTGGATTCTCATCAAGCTGCTGGCCCGGGAGTTCGGCCTGGGCGATCCGGAGGGCTTCCAGTTCCATATGTCGGTGGGCTATGACCTGGCAGGGCTGAAATCCCCCAAGGTGGACGGCTTTGTGGAGACCATGAAGGACGCCTCCCGCTCCCCGGTTTGGGCGGAGTGCCTGAACATCGTCCGGGCCCATCTGGATGACTTCCAGGTGGTGGACGGGGCCTATGTGGATGCCATCTCCCCCCACATCTGCAACACTGTCACCCTCTCCACTCTCCACGGCTGCCCGGTGGCGGAGATTCGGAATATGATCGCCTACATGCTGGAGGAGAAGGGACTCAACACCTTCGTCAAGTGCAATCCCACCCTGGTGGGCTACGATGTGGCCCGGCAGGTGCTGGACGACAAGGGCTACGGCTATCTCACCTTTGACCGGGAGCAGTTTGACCACGACCTAAAGCTGGATTACGCCGTGGAGATGCTCACCGAGCTGAAGGCCCTGGCGGAGGGCCTGGGGCTGACCCTGGGGGTCAAGCTGACCAACACCTTCCCGGTGGCCATCCGCAATGGGGAGCTGCCGGGGGAGACGATGTACCTCTCGGGAAAGCCCCTCTTCCTGCTCTCCATCCGCACCGCCCAGCTCCTCAGCCATGCCTTTGACGGGACGCTGCCCATCTCCTTCTCCGGCGGCATCGACAGCCATAATATCGCCCAGGTGCTCTCTGTGGGTATCGCCCCGGTGACGCTGGCTACACTGCTCCTGAAGCAGGGGGGCTACAAGAACCTGACCAAGCTCTGCTCACTGACGCCGGAGTCCGTTCCCGGTCAGGTGGACTGCGCCGCCCTGGACACCCTGGTGGAGTCGGTGGAGGCCGACCCCTATTATCAGAAGGAGCAGCCCCGGAAGACGGCCCAAAAGCCCCTGGACGATCTGGCCTGCTACAAGTGCCGCAATTGCGTGGACGCCTGCCCCAACCGGGCCAACAAGCCGCTGGCCGGGCTGAAAAAGGCGGTGCATATCGATGACCTCTGCAACGAGTGCGGAAACTGCGCCTGCTTCTGCCCCTTTGGCTATCTGCCCTACAAGGACAAGTTCACCCTTTTCTCCGGCCCGGAGGCCATGGAGCAGAGTGGGAACAATGGCTTCTATCTCGCCGGGGCCGGCTTCGTGGCCCGGGTGGGCGGAGAGATAGTAACTGTGCTGGAACAGCTGCCCCAGGAGCTGCAGGCGGTGGTAAAGGCGTTTTTGTAAGCGAATAAAAAGCGAAGGTCCCCGGTGGAATTCCACCGGGGGCTTTGACGTCTCAAGATGAACCCAAACGAAACAGGGCAAAAGAAGGTCCCTCCGGCATAGGCCGGGGGGACCTTCCTGAAAACTTACTTCGCCTTCAGATATTTGGCGGATGCATAATATGTCTTTCCGTCCAGCCAGATCATGTACCAGGTGGAATTGCCCACCTTTGTGGTGCCGTCAGGGATTACTTCGACGGTAGTACCCTTTTCTAGCGTGCCCTTGATCTTACAGTCAGAACTGGTGCCGGGCTTATCCCGATAGTTGAGTTTCCCTGTGGTCACATAGTCTTTGGTTACCGGTTTCAGAGTGACCGTCGCCTTGGCAGAGATGCCGGAGGTCTGGTAATACGAATAGGAGGAGCCGGAGAAGGCCCGGACAGTGTAGAGATAGGTGACGCCCTTGAGCAGGTTGTTCTCGTCCTGGTAGGAGATGGTGCTGCCGGAGTTCACCTGGGCGATTCTGGACCAGGAGCCGCCGGACTGCTTGCGGTAGATGTAGTAGCCCTGGGCGCCGGTGACGCGGCTCCAGTTGATGGTGATGCCCTTGTCAGAGGCGGCAGCGGAGGTCAGCTTCGGCGTGGTCAGATAGCAGAGCGACAGGCCCTTGGTATCATAACGGGACAGGATAGAGTTGTGAGCGGCCCGGACGGTATAGACGTAGGTCGTGCCGGAGGAGAGAGAGTCGTCCGTATAGGAGAGGGTGGAGGCGTTCAGATTGGCAATTCTGGACCACTTAGAGCCGGGCGTCTTCCGGTAGAGGGCGTAGCCGGTGGCGTGGGCTACCTTGTTCCAGGTGACGGTGAGGCCGCCGCTTTTTGCGGTGATGCTGCCCAGCTTGGGGGTGCCCAACAGGAAATCGGAGGCTACATACCGGATGGTGTTGTCCATCTTGACCTTAAACCAGGTGAAGCCGCTGGCGGTCTTGGACCAGCCGGAGATGACCTGAACGGTGGTGCCCGCCTTGAGGGTGCCGAGAGACTTATAGTTGGTGCTGGGACCGGTGCGGTACTTCACGTCGCTGGCGACCACATAGGAGACCAGCTTGTCACTGGGGATAATGATCGCGCTGATTCCGCTGGAAACATAGGAGGAACGCAGCTTGCCCGCATAGGCCCGGACAGTGTAGGTGTAGGTGGTCATGGTGGTGACGCTGGTGTCCTTATAGGAGGTGGTGCTGTCGGACTTGATGGTGGCGACGGCACTCCAGGAGGTGCCGGAGGTTTTGCGATACAGGATATACCCTTCAGCGCCGGCGACCTTTTCCCAGGTGACGGTGATCGTATCTTTGTCATTGGAGACGGCAGAACTGAGTTCGGGTGTTTTCAGATAGGTGCCGGAGGATCCGGTGTTGTCATAGCCGCCCGTAATCTTGCCGTAATAGGCCTTCACTGTAAAGGTATACGATTTTCCGGAAGTCAACTTGCTGTCCGGCACCACATAGGAGACGGTGCTGCTGGAGTCGATGGTTGCAATCCTGCTCCAGCCGCCGGAGGAGTTCCGATAGTAGAGGAGATAGCCGGCACCGTTGCTTACCTTGCTCCAGGTGACCTTGAGGCCGTCGGGCGCGTTGGTTACAGCGGTAATCTTGGGAGTGGCCAGCAAATAGGGGGCCTGAACATAATAGAGGGAGCCGTTGAGGTTGATCATGTACCAGGTGACACCATTGGCAGTTGTGGACCAGCCGGAGATCACATTGATCTTGGTACCGGCCTTGAATCTGCCGATGACCGTAGAGGAGGTGCTGGCGCCGGAGCGGTAATTGACGTCAGAGCGCACCACATAGGTCTCCGTCTTGACGGTGGCGGATGGGGTAGCGGAGATGCCGCCGGTGACATAATAGGACTGCACACTGCCCGATTTGGCCCGGACGGTGTAGGTGTACTTGGTCTTGGCGGTCACATTGGAGTCGACATAGGAGGTGACGGCGCCGACAGAGGCGACCTTGGTCCACTTGGTGGCGTCACCGGCCTTCCGGTAGACGTCATAGCCCTTGGCGCCGGTGACAGCACCCCACTGCAGGTTGATGCCGGTGGAGGAGGCCTTTGCGGAGGTCAGCTTGGGAGTGGCCAGATAGAGAATGCTCATGCCGGAAGGGTCATAGCTGCCCTTCTTCCGGCCGGTTTCGCCGTCATAGCAGGCCCGAACTGTGTAGTAGTAAGTGGAGCCGGAGGTGACGGTCTTGTCCACATAGTAGAGCTGATCCGCAGAGACGGTGCATAATTGAGAGCCGGAGGGCCAGCGCTGGAAGGTCTTGGTGCGGTAGACATCATAGCTGGTGGCGCCGGTGACCGGCTTCCAGGAGATCTTTACGCCGCCGTTCTGGTTGGCAACTGCCAGGGTGACGGAGGGGAGGTTGAGAGTGGAGGTGACAGACACGCTGTCAGTTTTGCTGGTACCCTTCAGGCTGCCGGTAATGGTGGCAGAGCCGGGCTGCTTGGCGGAGACCAATCCCTGGCTGTTGACAGTGATGGCGTCGCTGTTGCTGGAGTAGGAGATCATATCCCCGGTGGGGACAAAGGAATCAGAGCCATTGGAAATTGCAAAAGAGGCCTGAATCGTTTCGCCCACGTTCAGCGCGGTCTTGGACAAGGTCAGGGAGGCGCTGCCCAGCGCGCTGAGCCGATAATCCACAGAGGCCACATCGGTGACATTTTCGTGGCTGGAGATGGGGGAAGAGAGCACATCGGTTACGATGAGCACCCAATAACGGGTTCCCCCGGTCTGGCTGAAGCAGCCGATGCCCAGGCTGCGGCTGTCCTCGTTCAGCAGGGCTTCATTGATGCTGCTGTCGCCGGTCCAGGCATCAAATGCCTGCTGGGCAGTTTCCGCACCGGCGTGAATTGCCTGCACATACAGCGTGGCCTTGACGCCGGCGTCACCCAGCACAGTAGACCAGTCCTCGCCGGAGGGCCGGCCCTCCCGGAAGCAGACGGCCAGCTCAGCGGCACGGGTCATTGCGCTGTCCAGCACCTTTTTGTCCATCATGAGAATAGACTTGCCTTCCTCTGTCAGAGCATCGTTGATCAGCTCCTGCACGGCAAAAGCGGACGCATAATCCCAGGTGCCCTCCAGGGTCAGCTGGTCATAGCTGCCGGCAGAGGGGGAAGGGATCGCCTGCCGGGACGCACCGGCAGTGCTGACAGCAGGCGCTTCTGACGGAGCGGACTCCTCCGTTTCGACAGGGACTGCCTGCGGAGCGGACTCGTCTTCCTCTGCGGAAGGCTCCGGTGAAGCAGACTCCTCCGTGTCAGCGGAAACCTCCGGAAGAGCAGCTTCCTCTGCGTCGGGGAAGATCTCCGGGGAAACGGCTTCGTCGGTGCCGCCGGCGGGCTCCTCCAGGCTTTCCTGAGCAGCGGCGGCTTCTCCGGCGTCCTCCAGAGCAAAGCCTGCAGGCAGCAGAGACAGCACGGTAGTCAATGTCAGCAGCAGAGCCAGAAAACGGCGCCAATGGTGATTCATATTTGCTCCCTCCTATATTTGAAACTATTTGTAACATCTTACTGAAAAGAGTACCATGAATTCCTCCGCCTGTCAATGACAGAGGGAGAATCTGGGGGAAAAATAGAGAACGGAGGCGCCTTCAGGCGCCTCCGCGGCGAATGGAAAAGGGAGCGTTGCGGAACAGATCAGAGGCTGCGGAACCGGGCCACGGCCTGGGGCACGTCCTGCGCACAGAAGACGGCGCTGCCTGCCACCAGCAGGTTGGCCCCCGCTGCCACACACTGGGGAGCGGTGGTGTCAGCCTTGACGCCGCCGTCTACAGATAAGTAGGGATTCAATCCCCGGCGGCCGCACTCCGCCCGGAGGGCCCGGAGCTTGTCCAGGGCGCTGGTCTGAAAGGCCTGACCGCCGTGGCCCGGCTCCACCCCCATGACCAGCACCAGAGCCAGCTGATCCAGCCAGGGGAAGACCGCCTCCGCCGGGGTGTCCGGCTTGACAGACAGGCCCGCCTGACAGCCGGCGGCGTGGATGGCGTCGATGGTGGCCTGGATGTCGTCCACCGTCTCCACATGGAAGGTGATCAGATCCGCGCCGGCCTTTGCAAAGTCAGTGCAGTACCGCAGTGGATGGGTGATCATCAGATGGACGTCGTAGACTGCCTGGGGCAGCACTTTTTTCAGCGACTCCAGCACGGGCAGGCCAAAGCTGATGTTATCCACAAAGTGGCCGTCCATCACATCGAAATGGATCATGTCGGCGCCGGCGTCCAGAACGCGCCGGCAGTCCTCTCCCAGGCGGGAGAAGTCAGCGGACAGAATCGAGGGGCTCAGTTTGGTCATAGAAAGCTCTCCTGTTCCTTGGCGTTGTATTTTCAGTAAAAATGATCGATAAACTGCATTTTATTGCTTATATATCCATTATACTCCAGGAGAGGCGGTATGACAAGGGAGGGGGCGGAAGAAAACCGTTGAATTCCGGGGACGGGTGCGGTATAGTGAGGCGAGAGACGGAAAGGCGGGGAGCGGAATGACAGAATTGGATCGGAACCGGGTGCTGGTGGGCATGAGCGGCGGGGTGGACAGCTCTGCGGCGGTCTGCCTGCTCCGGGAGGCGGGCTTTCAGGTGCTGGGGGCCACCCTCCGGCTGGTGGACGGGGCCTGCGCCGGGGAGGACAGCGTCCGGGACGCGGCCCAGGCGGCGGCCCGGCTGGGGGTGCCCCACTGCGTCTGTGAGGGCAAAGAGCGGTTTCGCCGGGAGGTGCTGGACTATTTTGCCGCCAGCTACGAGGCGGGGCTGACCCCCAACCCCTGCGTCCGCTGCAACCGGCAGGTCAAGTTTCCCGCCCTGCTGGAGGCGGCTGAGGCCCAGGGGGCCTGGTACGCCGCCACCGGACACTACGCCCGGGTGGAGCGGATGGGAGACCGGTATCTGCTGAAAAAGGGGCTGGACGGAAAAAAGGATCAGAGCTACTTCCTCTATGCCCTGACCCAGGCGCAGCTGGCCCATATCCAGTTTCCGCTGGGCGGGCTGGACAAGCAGACGGTGCGGGAGATTGCCCAGGCGCACGGCCTGACCAACGCCCACAAGCGGGACAGCCAGGACATCTGCTTCATCCCCGACGGGGACTACGCCGCCTTTCTGGAGCGGTATACCGGAAAACGGTGGCCGGAAGGGGACTTCCTGGACACGGAGGGAAATGTCCTGGGCCGGCATGAGGGCCACATCCGCTACACCCTGGGCCAGCGCCGGGGTCTGCGCATCGCCTTGGGCCAGCGCACCTATGTGGTGGGCAAGGACCCGGCGGCCAACACGGTCACCCTGGGAGGCAATGAGGCGCTGTTTTCCGCCCATGTGACTGTGGGTGGGCTGAACCTGCTGGCCTGCGATGAGCTGGAGCAGCCTCTGCGGCTCCGGGCCAAGACCCGATACAGCCAGCAGGAGGCGGAGTGCACCGTCCGGCAGACCGGGGCGGACCGGCTGGAGGTGGATTTTGACCAGCCTCAGCGGGCGGTGACGCCGGGGCAAGCCCTGGTGCTCTACGACGGGGACACCGTGGTGGCCGGAGGGACGATCCTGGCGGCAAAGGGAAGACAATAAAATGAGGGCGTCCTCTCTTTGCGGGGAGGACGCCCTCAGACTGTCAAAAAGTACCTTTTACAAATTCCAAGTCGGGCTAAAAGTTTAGAAAGCCCTCCGCAGGAGTTTTGTTGCGTCAGCAACAAAATAAAGTGAAATATGTGCTTTTAGCCGGACCTGTGCCGGAAAAAA
>CAMELY010000066.1 GCA_945926565.1 uncultured Clostridia bacterium
GTCATAATGCCGCAGACGCCGTTTTCGTGCAGGTTGTTGGTCACCTGGCTCAGGGTGTAGCCGGCGGCGGGGAACTGGGTGAGGGAGAAGTCAAAGAGAGGCCGGTTGTCCGTCTTGAAGTGAATCTCTCCCCCGTCCCGGAGAAAGGCCCGGTAGGATTGGAGAAATCCCACCGCGGTGAGCCGCCGCTTGCAGTGGCGCTTGGAGGGCCAGGGGTCGCAGAAATTGAGGAACAGCCGGTCTGCCTCCTCCGGGGCGAAGATCTCACCCAGCCGGGCGGCGTCCACACAGATGAAAAAGACATTCTTCAGCTCCAGCGCCTTCGCCTTCTCCATCGCCATCACCAAGGCGTCCGGCACCCGCTCAATGGCGATGAGCAGAGCCTGGGGATTCTGCCGGGCGGTCTCCACGGTAAAGGTTCCCTTGCCGCAGCCGATCTCCACCCACAGCTCCTCCGACTGGGGGTACAGCTCTCTCCAATGGCCCCGCATGGCCTCCGGCTCCTTCACCTGCCAGGCAGCGCAGCGCTCCATCCGGGGTCCCAGATTCTTCTTTTTACGCATTCTCATAGGAATTCTTCCTCTCGTTCGGCCAAATTTTCCCCATGATACCATAAAATAAAAGAGAGAGCAAGAATAGAAGCGTCGGGAAAGCGAAGGTCGGAAAAACCTATTTCCCCTACTAACCCGGATGACAAGCGGGAAAAACTGTGCTATACTGCCCATATTGCAGGTTTTCCGGGGGAAGCAGCCCTTCCCCCGCCCGATACAACAGAACTGACCCGGTCCCGCCGGGCCAGAGAGGAGACAAATTTATGCTGGAATTGCGGCACATTTCCTACTCCGTAGAAGAGGAGGGCAAGGTTATCCCCATCCTCCAGGACATCAATCTCACCCTGGATGACCACTTTATCGCCTTCACCGGCCCCAACGGCGGCGGCAAGTCCACCCTGGCCCGGGTGATCGCCGGCATTATCAAGCCCAACGAGGGCCAGATCCTGCTGGACGGGGAGGACATCACCGACCTGAACATCACCCAGCGGGCCAAGGCGGGCATCAGCTTCGCCTTCCAGCAGCCGGTGCGCTTCAAGGGCATCACCGTCAAGACCCTGCTGGATCTGGCGGCGGGCAAGCCCCTCTCCCTCAAGGCCGCCTGCGCCTACCTGTCTGAGGTGGGCCTGTGCGCTGCTGATTATGTCAACCGCGAGGTGAACGACTCCCTCTCCGGCGGCGAGCTGAAGCGGATTGAGATCGCCACCGTCCTGGCCCGGGGCACCAAGCTGTCCCTGTTTGACGAGCCGGAGGCGGGCATCGACCTGTGGAGCTTCCAGAATCTGATTCAGGTCTTTGAGCGGATGCACCAGGAGATTCAGGGCTCCATCCTCATTATCTCCCATCAGGAGCGTATTCTGAATATTGCCGACCAGATCGTGGTCATCGCCGGCGGCCGGGTGCGCCAGCAGGGCAGCAAGGACGAGGTGCTCCCCGCCCTGCTCCAGGGCGAGGCCAGCCTGCGCCCCGCCGGCGCCTGCTTCGGCAAGAAACAGTGAGGTGAGTTCCATGAGCGAAAAGAAGACCTTTGAGCAGCTGCACATCGACCCCATCCAGCAGCAGATTCTGGCCCAGGTGGCCGAGCTCCACGAGGTGCCCGAGGGGGCCTACAGCCTCCGGGTGAACGGCGCCTCCGCCGCCGTGGGCAGCAGCGAGCATGTCACCATTGTCAAGAAAGAGGATAAGCCGGGCATCGACATCTATGTGGCCCCCGGCACCAAGCATGAGAGCATCCACATTCCGGTGGTGCTGTCCCAGACCGGCCTGAAGGATCTGGTCTACAACGACTTTCACATCGGCGAGGGGGCGGACGTGGTCATCATCGCCGGCTGCGGCATCCACAACTGCGGCGTCCAGGACTCCGCCCACGACGGCATCCACAGCTTCTTCCTGGAGAAGAATGCCCGGGTGAAATATGTGGAGCGGCACTACGGCGAGGGCGACGGCCGGGGCGGCGTGCTGATGAACCCCACCACCATTGTGGAGCTGGCCGAGGGCAGCTATATGGAGATGGACACCTCCCAGATCAAGGGCATCGACTCCACCGTCCGGGTGACCAGGGGCACTCTGGCGGAAAACGCCACCCTGATCATCAAGGAGAAGATCATGACCCACGGCGAGCAGTACGCCGAGACCAATTTCTCGGTGGAGCTCAACGGCGCGGGCTCCAGCACCGACGTGGTCTCCCGCTCCGTGGCCCGGGATCAGTCCAAGCAGAAGTTTTTGGCCTGCATCAGCGGCAACACCGCCTGCCACGGCCACAGCGCCTGCGACGCCATCATTATGGACCAGGCCTCGGTTCAGGCCATCCCGGAGCTGGCGGCCAACGACGTGGAGGCAAGCCTCATCCATGAGGCGGCCATCGGCAAAATTGCCGGCGATCAGCTCATCAAGCTGATGACCCTGGGCCTCTCCGAGGAGGAGGCGGAGGCACAGATCATCAACGGCTTCCTGAAATAAAGACGCATTCGGCCGGAATCGGGAAGATTTCCCCGGTTTCGGCCGACTTTTCCTCTTTCCGGCTGGTGATAATATCCAAAAAGGAGAGAGGGGAAAATATATTTTTTGAATTTTTTGTCTGTTGTTCCCCGGGAGAGAATAAGCTACAATGAAATTAGCTCTTTTTTACAAACGGTTTACAGACCGTCAAGGGGGAGCAAATATGAAAACCATGTAAGGAGGAAACCAAAAATGAAGAAGCTGCTTGCACTGATTCTGGCCTTGGTGATGTCTCTGTCTCTGGTGGCCTGCGGAGGAAGCTCCGAGCCTGCTGCGGAGAAGCCCGCTGAGGAGCCCGCCGCTGAAGAGCCCGCTGCCGAGGAGACCGCTGAGGAAACTCCTGCTGAGGAGACCGCTGCTCCCACCGACGTGAAGATCGGTCTGATCTGCGTCCACGACGAGAACTCCGGCTATGACGCCGCTCACATCGACGGCCTGAAGACCGCCGTGGCTGAGCTGGGTCTGGACGAGTCCGCCCTGGTCATCAAGTACAACATCCCCGAGGATGAGACCTGCCATGACACCGCCGTGGATCTGGCGGAAGAGGGCTGCACCATCATCTTCTCCGATTCCTATGGCCATCAGTCCTACATGCTGCAGGCTGCCAGCGAGTATCCCGAGGTGGTCTTCGTGGCTGACACCGGCGATATGGCTGCGGGTTCCGGCCTGGCCAACTACAAGAACGTGTTCACCAACGTCTATGAGTCCCGCTACGTCTCCGGCGTGGTGGCCGGCATGAAGCTCAAGGAGCTGATGGACGCCGGTACCGTCACCGATCCCTACATCGGCTATGTGGGCGCTTTCCCCTACGCCGAGGTGGTCTCCGGCTACACCGCCTTCTTCCTGGGCATCCAGTCCATCGTCCCCGAGGCCCATATGGACGTCCAGTACACCAACTCCTGGTATGATCCCACCGCTGAGGGCGAGGCTGCCAACGCTCTGATGGCCCGCGGCTGCGTCATCATCGGCCAGCACGCCGACTCCACCGGCGCTCCCTCCGCTGTTCAGGCCGCTCTGGACGCCGGCACCGTGGCTTACTCCGTGGGCTACAACATCGACATGCTGTCCGTGGCTCCCACTGCCGCTCTGACCTCCGCTCAGAACAACTGGTCCGTCATCTACAAGGCCACCCTGGAGAAGTTCCTGGCCGGCGAGGAGATCCCCACCGACTACGCTGCCGGTTCTGCTGACGGCGCCGTCATGATTTCCGCTCTGGGCGAGAGCTGCGCCGAGGGCACTCAGGAGGCCGTGGACGCCGCCTGGGCCGGCATTGCCGACGGCAGCCTGAAGGTGTTCGACACCTCCAAGTTCACTGCTCCCGAGGCTTCCGACGGCTCCTATGTTGTGGACGCTGACGGTCATGTGACCTCCGCCTTCGGCCTGGATGCTGACGGCGACTTCGTCAACGACAACGGCGAGGCCATTGTGGACGGCGCTTTCGTGGAGTCTGTCCTGCGTGCCGCTCCCTACTTCTCCCTGCGCATTGACGGCATCACCGAGCTGAACTAATTGATTCCCGTTCCCCAAAGGAGGGGCTGCCTCAGGGCAGCCCCTCCTTTTTGTCCGGAGCGGGCGGATATTGTGCCGGACTGACGCAGGAAGCGCCTTGCCGCATGTCCGCACTTTTGCGTGCATTCCACCAAAATACCGGGAATTCTCCAGCCAAAAGGGCAAAATAGGGTTGCTCTTTTGGCCCCGCTGCATTAAAATAAAATCAGCAGCTCCGGCGCGAGAGGCCGGAGCGTTTCCTTTTCTTCCCAGCCTGGCCCCTGGGGAACGGGCAATTTTTCAGAGAAAGGAAGATTTCATTGGAACAGAGCAATGCCATCCAACTCAAGGGCATTACCAAGCGATTCGGCAAGGTAGTGGCAAACGACCACATCAGCATGGAGATTCGCCGGGGCGAGGTGCTCTCCCTTCTGGGCGAGAACGGCAGCGGCAAGACCACTCTGATGAATATGCTCTCCGGCATCTACTTCCCGGATGAGGGAGAGATTCTGGTGAACGGGGAGCCGGTGACCATCGCCTCCCCCAAAGACGCCTTTGCCTGCGGCATCGGCATGATTCACCAGCACTTCAAGCTGGTGGACGTGTTCACCGCGGCGGAGAACATCGTCCTGGGCCTGGAGTCCGAGGGCAAGCTGAACCTGAAGGAGGCGGCCGCCCGCATCCGGGAGATCAGCGAGAAATACGGCTTCTCCATCGACCCCAACAAGAAGGTCTACGACATGTCTGTCTCGGAGAAGCAGACGGTGGAGATCGTCAAGGTGCTCTACCGGGGGGCGGATATCCTCATCCTGGATGAGCCCACAGCGGTGCTCACCCCCCAGGAGACTGACCGCCTCTTCGCCGTCATGCGCAATATGCGAGAGGATGGCAAGGCGCTGGTCATCATCACGCATAAGCTCCACGAGGTCATGGACGTCTCCGACCGGGTGGCCGTCCTGCGCAAGGGTCAGTACATCGGCGACGTGGCCACCAAGGACACCAATCCCCAGAAGCTCACCGACATGATGGTGGGCCGGGCCACCACCCTGAACATCGACCGGCCTGACCCGGTCAATCCCGTCCCCCGGCTGGAGGTCAGCAATCTGACCGTCTTTGACAATCTGGGGGTCAAGCGGCTGGACAACGTCAGCTTTACCGCCATGGGCGGCGAGATTCTGGGCATCGCCGGCATCGCCGGCTCCGGCCAGAAGGAGCTGCTGGAGTCGGTGGCCGGACTCCAGCACGTCCAGAGCGGCGCCTCCATCCGGTATACCGCCATGGGCGAGGAGCACAGGGACGGCGTGGAGCTGGTGGGCAAGACCCCCCTCCAGATCAAGCAGTCCGGCGTCTCCCTGGCCTTTGTGCCGGAGGACCGGCTGGGCATGGGCCTGGTGGGCTCCCTGGGCATGACCGGCAATATGCTGCTGCGCAGCTACCGGAACGGCAAGGGCTTTTTCACCGACCGGAAGAAGCCGGAGCAGCTGGCCGAGACGGTGATGGAGGAGCTGGAGGTCGTCACCCCCAGCACCAGCTTCCCGGTGCGCCGCCTCTCCGGCGGCAACGTCCAGAAGGTGCTGGTGGGCCGTGAGATCGCTCAGGAGCCCTCTGTCCTCATGACCGCTTACGCGGTCCGGGGCCTGGACATCAACACCTCCTACACCATCTACAACCTGCTCACCGAGCAGAAGATGAAGGGGGTCGCCGTCATCTATGTGGGCGAGGATCTGGACGTGCTGCTGGAGCTGTGCGACCGGATTCTGGTGCTCTGCGGCGGCCAGGTCAGCGGCATTGTGGACGCCCGGAAGACCACCAAGGAAGAAGTGGGTCTGCTGATGACCCGTTTTCAGAAGGAGGGCAGTAAAGCATGAGTGTGACAAAGCATAGCAAGGAGCCTCTGCTGCGGATTGCCAAGCGGGACGGTATCTCCCGGCCCAAGGCCTATGGCATTCGGATCGCCGCCGTATTGCTCTCTCTGGTGGTCAGCGGCATCTTTATCTTCGCCGTGACCAGTCTGAACCCCATCCAGGTCTATCAGGCCATGTTCAGCGGCGCCTTCGGCTCCGCCCGCCGGAGCTGGGTCACCATCCGGGACGCCATGATGCTGCTGTGCATCGGCGTGGGCCTGGCCCCCGCCTTTAAGATGCGCTTCTGGAACGTGGGCGCTGAGGGCCAGGTGCTCATCGGCGGCATCCTCACCGCCGGACTGATGCGGGCCCTGGGGGCGTCGGTTCCCACCCCGGTACTGCTGCTGATTATGGCGGCAGCCAGCCTGCTGGCAGGCGGATTGTGGGGCATTGTGCCCGCCGTGTTCAAGGCCTACTGGAACACCAACGAGACCCTGTTCACCCTGATGATGAACTATGTGGCCATCCAGCTCACCAGCTACTGCGTGGCCCTGTGGGAGAATCCCAAGGGCTCCAACACGGTGGGCGTCATCAACCAGTCCACCCAGGCGGGCTGGTTCCCCGAGGTCTTCGGCCAGGCCTACGGCCTCAACGTCATCCTGGTGCTGGCCCTGACCATTGGCATGTTCCTCTATCTGAAGTACTCCAAGCAGGGGTATGAGATCACCGTGGTGGGCGACTCGGAGAACACCGCCCGCTACGCCGGCATCAGCGTGAAAAAGGTCACCATCCGCACCATGGCCATCTCCGGCGCCATCTGCGGTCTGGCGGGCTTCATCGCCGTGGCCGGCGCCAGCCACACCATCTCCACCTCCACCGCCGGCGGCCGGGGCTTCACCGCCATCATCGTGGCCTGGCTGGCCCAGTTCAACACCTTTGTCATGGTGCTGATCTCCTTCCTGCTGGTCTTCCTCCAGAAGGGCGCCATCCAGATCGCCTCCCAGTTCAACCTGAACGACTACGCCTCCAACGTCATCACCGGCATTATTCTCTTCTTTATCCTGGCAAGTGAGTTCTTTATCAACTATCGCGTCATTGTGCGCGGAAAGGAGGCTGAGGGCAAATGAGCGTAACCCAGCTGGTACAGCTGCTGCAGTCGGCAGTGGTCTTCGGCACCGTCATCCTCTTCGGCGCCATGGGTGAGATCCTCACCGAGAAATCCGGCAACCTGAATCTGGGCGTCCCCGGCATCATGTACCTGGGCGGCA
>CAMELY010000067.1 GCA_945926565.1 uncultured Clostridia bacterium
CGGGCGGTCAGCGCCTCCATCCCCTGCTCGCTGACCAGCTCCAGAGCGGCGGCGACGATCTCCTCTTTTGTGAACTTGGGCTTCGGCGGCATGCTTTCTCTCCTCTTTCTCCAGACCTTGTTTTGAAACTTTTGTTTTGAATTGCTTGTTTTATTATAATGCAAAGCGGCTCTCCTGTCAACAGGCCGTCCGCCGCAAAATGAAAACCGCCTGAACGTTGTGTTCCGTTCAGACGGTTTTTGATACAGTTCAGAAAATCAGCGGTTATGGCCGAATTCCCGGAAGAAGCGGCTGTGGATGACCTGGACAGCCCGGTCGGCGTCGCTCTCGTCCACCAGGACGGAGACCTTGATCTCGCTGGTGGAGATCATATTGATGTTGATACCGGCGTCATAGAGGGCCTCAAACATGGTGGCGGCCACACCGGGGCTGTTGATCATGCCGGCGCCCACGATGGAGACCTTGGCGCAGTGGTCGTTGACCTCGATGCGCTTGAAGCCCAGGGCCTCCCGGTTCTGATCCAGCAACTCCTTGGCCTGCTCCAGGTCGGAGCGGGTGACGGTAAAGCTGATGTCCTTTGTGTCCTCCCGGCCGATGGACTGGAGGATGATGTCCACATTGATCTTCTGACGGGCCAGCAGGGAGAAGATCCGGAAGGCAATGCCCGGCTCGTTGCTCAGGCCCACCAGAGCCAGACGCGCAATATTCTTATCCTTTGCCACACCGCTGATGTGAGATTTTTCCATGGTTTTGACAACCTCCTTGACTTTGGTACCGGGATGTCCGGAAAAGCTGGAGAGTACCTCCAGATTCACTTGATACTTCTTTGCCATCTCCACTGAACGGTTGTGGAGCACCTGGGCGCCCAGAGTTGCCAGCTCCAGCATCTCGTCATAGGTGATCTCGTCCAGCTTGCGGGCGTCCTTGACCAGCCGGGGGTCGGCGGTATAGACGCCGTCCACATCGGTGAAGATCTGGCAGAGATCGGCATGGAGCACAGCGGCCAGCGCCACGGCGGAGGTATCGGAACCGCCACGGCCCAGGGTGGTCACATCGTCAAACCGGTTGATGCCCTGGAATCCGGCCACCAGCACAATCTTCCGCTGGCCCAGCTCCGCCTCCAGCCGCTCCTTGTCGATGCGGGTGATCCGGGCGTCGCCGTAGTTCCGGTTGGTCTTCATGCCCACCTGCCAGCCGGTGAGGGAGATCACCGGGTAGCCCAGGGCCTCGATGGCCATGGCGCACAGGGAAATGGAGACCTGCTCACCGGTGGAGAGCAGCATATCCATCTCCCGCTTGGAGGCACGGGGGTTGATCTCCGCCGCCTTGGCCAGCAGGTCGTCGGTGGTATCGCCCTGGGCGGAGAGGACGGCCACAACATCATTGCCCGCCTTATAAGTATCCGTGATAATCCGGGCCACATTGCGGATGCGCTCGGCGTCGGCGACAGAGGTGCCGCCAAATTTCTGTACGATCAGTCCCATATGGATGGGTCCCTCCCAATTCTCGTTTCTTCCTGGGGAATTCCCCTTCTATCTTATGTCAGGCCGAACCGGAGCGCTCACTCCAGCACCCGGTACAGCGCCTTAATCTCCCGGCCTGCCAGCAGCTGCTGCACCTGGGGCGGCGTCAGCACCGCATCGGTGAGCCAGGCGCTCTCGCCGTTCTGGCTGCCCAGGCTGCGGGCCTGCTCCACCGCCTCGGCGCCGGACAGGCGGACATACCAGCGGCTGGGCACCTCGTCGGCGGAGTAGACCACGTCGGGCCCGCCGGCCTCCCAGCAGTTGTTCTTCAGGTAGCACATATGCTTTGCCGCATCCATCACGTCGCCCACCACGGCGGAGGCGGTGGGCAGCTTGCCGGCGCCCTGGCCGTAGAACATGACGTCGCCGATAGCGTCGCCCACCACCGAGATGGCGTTGAACACCCCCTCCACGTTGGCCAGCGGGGACTCGTCCTGCACCAGGTGGGGAGCCACATAGGCGCAGACCTTGCCGTCGGAGTCCCGGCGGATGGCCCGGCCCAGCAGCTTAATCTTCATGCCGGCGCTGCGGGCATAGTCCACATCGGCCAGGGTGATGGAGGTGATGCCCTCGGTGGGCACCTGATCCGGGGAGATCTGACGGCCGAAGGCTAAGGAAGCCAGAATGCAGATCTTGCGGCAGGCGTCGTGGCCCTCGATGTCGGCGGCCGGATTGCGCTCGGCGTAGCCGTTGGCCTGGGCCTCCTTCAGGGCGTCCTCAAAGGACAGGCCCGCACGGATCATCCGGGTGAGGATATAGTTGGTGGTGCCGTTGAGAATACCGGTGATCTGGCTGAGCTCGTTGGCGGCCAGGCAGGTGCGGATGGGCTTGAGGATGGGGATGCCGCCGCCCACGCTGGCCTCGAACAGGTAGGAGACGTTCTTCTCCTTGGCCAGCTGCATCAGCTCATAGCCGTGGGTGGCCACCAGCTCCTTGTTGGAGGTGACCACGCTCTTGCCGGCAGCCAGCGCCCGGCGGGTATACTCCAGGGCGATTTTTGCGCCGCCGATGGTCTCTACCACCACGCCGATGGTGGGGTCGTTCTCAATAATGGAGAAATCGTGGATCACCTTGTCGGCAAAGATGCTGTCGGGGAAGTCCCGGACATCCAGGATGTACTTCAGGGCAATCTGATTGGAGACCCGCTCAGAGATGTGCTGGCCATTCTTGTGGATGACCTCGGCCACACCGGAACCCACGGTTCCAAAGCCCAGAATTGCTACGTTGACCATATCCTACACTCCTTTTCCGCTGCTGCAGGCTCAGCCTGCCAGAATTTCCAATTTCACAACGCCGGCCTGACCACTCAGGGCCCGGGTCAGCTCCTCCAGGGTGCTGCGCATTCCGGAGGTCTCCGCCCCGATGGTCACCGCCGCGACTCCATCGGTGGGAATGGACTGGTTGATGGTGAGAATATTTGCCCCGGAAGCGGCAAAGATATTCAATATGGCGGACAGGACGCCGGGCTCATCCCGGAGCATCGCCTGGAAGGTGACGATATGTCCGTTAATCATATCATTAAAGGGGCGAACCGCATCCTTGTATTTATAAAACGCGCTGCGGCTGATGCCCACCAGCTTGGTGGCCTCGTTAACCGTGGCCGCCTCCCGCAGCTCCAGCGCCTGCTTGGCACGGGCTACCTTCAGGTAGATCTCCGGTAGGGCCTGGGCCTCTACAATAAAATATTTCGGTGTGCTGGACATCCGGCTCCCTCCCTCCAGCTACATTTGTCCGCCCACGGCGGTCATTCAAGGAACGCATTACATATGATAGCATACCGCAAAAGTGTTTGCAATCCGGTTTTCTCTTTTTTGCGGTTTTGACAAAAAGGGGGAAATTTTGCCGTGAACAGTATGTTGGACTTTGCCAAAGCGGTGGGCTGTATCCTGCTGGCCCTGGCTCTGCTGCTCAGCGCTGGGCTGCGGGGCTGTCTGCTCCCCTTCGCCCTGGCGCTGCTGACGGCGGGGGCGCTGCGCAGGCCTGTCTCCCGGCTGGAGCGCCATCTCCCCCGATGGCTGGCGGCGCTGGTGATTATGACCCTGGCAGGTCTGCTGCTGCTGTGCGGCCTGACCCTGCTGGCAGTCAAGCTGTGGCAGGACGTTCCCGCCGCCCTGGCGGGGCTCTCCGGATCAGGCAGCCTCTGGGAGGGGCTGGAGCGGTTTGTCAACAGATTGCCCTCCTTTCTGCAGGGCGGCGCAGGCTGGCTGCTGGGGCAGCTCCAGACCCAGGGCAGCGCCCTCACCGGCGAGCTGACTTCTGCCCTGACCCAGGCGGCGGCGGACTGGGCCGGGGCGCTGCCCGGCTTTCTCTTCTCCCTGGGGGTATTTCTGCTGGCCAGCTTCTACGCCGCCGCCGACTGGCCCCGGGTCAGCGCCGGATTGGGGCGGCTGCTGCCTCAGAGCTGGCTTCCGGCAGCCCGGGGGCTTTTGGACAAGCTGAAGCGGGGGGCCCTGGGCTGGCTCCGGGCCCAGGGCCGGCTGATGGGGATCACCTTTCTCATCTTACTGGCGGGACTGTATCTGCTTCAGGTGCCCGGAGCCTGGACTGCCGCCCTGGTCATCGCCCTGGCGGACGCTCTCCCCTTCTTCGGCTCCGGGATTCTGCTGATCCCCTGGGCGCTGCTGGTCTGGTTTCAGGGAGACGGGGGACTGGCCCTGGGGCTGTTTATTCTCTGGGCCATCGCTGCCCTCTGCCGCTCCGTGCTGGAGCCCCGATTCATTGGCAAGCAGGCGGGGGCCTCTCCCCTGGTGACTCTGCTGGTACTCTACGGGGGATTGCGGCTGTTCGGGCTGCCGGGGCTGATTCTGGGGCCCATCGCCCTGTCCGCCGTTATGGCGGTGCTGCGCTGATACTTCTTTGTAAGGAGGACAAACAAATGGAATCAATCTGGTGGAAGCAGGCTTCCTTCCCATCCTTTCCGGCTCTGGAGGGAGACGTCAAGACGGACGTGCTGGTCATTGGCGGGGGCATCACCGGACTGCTCTGCGCCTGGTCTCTCACCCAGTCGGGAGTGGACTGTCTGCTGGCGGAGGCGGACACCCTTTGCAGCGGGGTAACCGGGAACACCACCGCCAAAATCACCGCCCAGCACCGGCTGGTCTATCACAAGCTGCTGAACCGGTTCGGCCCGGAACGGACAAAGCTGATTCTCTCGGCCAACCTGGAGGCGGTGGGGCGCTACCGCAGTCTGTGCCGGGAGATGGACTGTGACTTTGTGTCAAAGCCTTCCTACGTCTATACGCTGGAAGACCGGCAGTCCATCGACGACGAGCTCCGGGCCCTGTACCGGCTGGGCTATGAGGCCTCCTTTGTCCCGGAACTGCCCCTCCCCTTTCCCACGGCGGGGGCAGTGCGGTTTTCCAATCAGGCCCAGTTTCATCCGCTGAAATTTCTCTCCCGGCTGGCCCGGGGACTGCGGATCTGTGAGCACACCCCGGTGCTCCGGCTGGAGGGCATGGAGGCGGTCACCCCTCGGGGGCGGATCCGGGCGGAGCAGATCATTGTGGCCACCCACTTCCCTTTTCTCAATCGCCACGGGGCCTATTTTCTCAAGCTCTATCAGCACCGCTCCTATGTGCTGGCCCTGGAGAACGCCCCCGACCTGGGGGGGATGTATGTGGACGACGACAGCAAGGGACTGTCCTTCCGCAATACGGAGGACGGCCTGCTCCTGTTGGGGGGCGGCAGCCACCGCACCGGGGGCCAGGGCGGGAACTGGGACGTCCTCTCCACCTTTGCCCATCTCCACTACCCTGCCGCCCGGGAGGTCTGTCGCTGGGCGACCCAGGACTGCATGAGTCTGGACGAGGTTCCCTATATCGGCCGGTACGGGCGGCACACCCCCCGGCTGTATGTGGCCTCCGGCTTCAACAAGTGGGGGATGACCTCGGCCATGGTGGCGGCAGAACTGCTCACCGATCTGGTGCTGGAACGGGAGAACGAATACGCTAAAGCCTTTCGTCCCCACCGGAGCGCGCTGCGGCCCCAGCTTGCGGTCAACGCCTTTGAGGCCACCGCCAATCTGCTCTCCTTTTCCACCAAACGCTGTCCCCACATGGGCTGCGCTCTGCGGTGGAACAAGGCGGAGCACACCTGGGACTGCCCCTGTCACGGCTCCCGGTTTGACGAGGGCGGAAGGCTGATCAATAACCCCGCCATGCACGATGCAAAGCTGTGACCCCATGACACAAAAACGCCCGGCTCAGATGAGTCGGGCGTTTTTTGTGCTGATTGAAATTGGGGTGAATTACTTCATCATGGAAGCAACTTCAGAGGCGAAATCCTCTTCCTTCTTCTCGATGCCCTCGCCGGTGACGAAGCGGGTGAACTTGACGACCTCGATCTTGCCGCCCAGCTGCTTGGCAACAGCCTTGACGTGCTGCTCGACGGTGACCTTGTTCTCCTTGACGAAAGCCTGGTTGAGCAGGCAGACCTCGGCGAAGTAGTTGTTCATGCGGCCCTTGACCTTGTTCTCAGCGATCATCTGACGCTTGGCCTCGGGGATCTTGGTGTTGGCAGCGCCCTCTTCCAGGGCCTTAGCCAGCTGCAGAGCCTTCTCCTTCTCCACTTCCTCGGCGGGCACCTCGGCGGAGGAGACATAGGAGGGGCTCATAGCGGCGATCTGCATGGCCAGATCCTTGCCCAGCTCCACGACAGCGGCGGTATCCTCGATGCCCTCAACCTTCAGGTTGACCAGCACGCCGATCTTGCCGTTCATGTGGATATAGGGCACGTTGACGCCGTCCTCATAGCGGACAAAGCGGCGGATCTGGATGTTCTCGCCGATGGCCAGCACCTTGTCAGCGGTGACAGCGTCCACGGTGCGGTCGGTGCCGGGATAGGTGGCGGCCTTCAGGGCCTCCACGTCGGCGGGGTTGGCCTTGGCGACGGTCAGAGCCACGTCCTTGACGAACTCCTGGAAGACAGCGTTCTTGGCCACAAAGTCGGTCTGGGAGTTGACCTCCAGCACGACGCCCACGCCGTTGTCATCCACCAGAGCGCAGGAAACGCCCTCGGCGGCCACCTTGCCGGCCTTCTTGGTCTGGGCAGCCAGGCCCTTCTCACGCAGCCAGTCGATAGCCTTATCCTTGTCGCCGTCGCAGGCGGCCAGAGCCTGCTTGCAGTTCATCATACCTACGCCGGTCAGCTCGCGGAGCTCCTTGACCAGCTGTGCGCTAATAGCAGCCATGGTAATATACCTCCTGTTATCGTCCGTAAATCCGTTGTTACTCAGCGGCCTCTGCCTCTTCGGCAGCGTCGTCGCCCTGCTTGCCCTCGATGACGGCGTTGGCCATCACACCGGAAATCAGGCGGATGGCGCGGATGGCGTCATCGTTGCCGGGGATGGGATAGTCGGCCTCATCGGGATCGCAGTTGGTGTCCACAATGGCGACCACGGGGATGCCCAGCTTGCGGGCCTCGGCGATGGCGTTGTGCTCCTTGCGGGGATCCACCACGAAGATGGCGCCGGGGAGCTGCTTCATCTCCTTGACGCCGCCCAGGTACTTCTCCAGCTTGGCCATCTCGTGCAGCAGCTTGATGACTTCCTTCTTGGGCAGCATGTCGAAGGTGCCGTCCTCCTGCATCTTCTTGA
>CAMELY010000068.1 GCA_945926565.1 uncultured Clostridia bacterium
GGCGGGATGGATGGCGGAGAGGGTGAGGTGGTTGAGAGAGGTCAGCCACAGCACCAGAACCAGCACCAGAATGACCGCCAGCACGGCAATCTTCTCCGGAGTGACCGAGAGAATATCGCCCACCAGCAGGCTGTTGAACTTGGTAAAGCTTCGCCCCCCCAGGGTGGAGAGGAAGATGCCCAGGGCCACCGCCGTAGAGGAGAAGACGCCGATCACCGTGTCACTGGCCAGATTGGTCTTGTCCCGCACCCAGGTAAATAGCAGGGCGAAGCAGACCGCCAGCACCACCGCGCACCAGCTGGGATCGGCGAAGCCGGCCAGGGTGCCGGCGGCGATACCGGTAAAGGCGGAGTGGCCCAGAGCGTCGGAGAAGAAGGACATCTTTTTCTCCACCACCATGGTGGAGAGCAGCCCGAAGAGGGGAGCGATGACCAGAATAGCCAGCAGGGCGTTTTTCATAAAGTACATCTGGCCCGGCTCCGCCCACTCAAAGGGGAGCAGATCCACCAGCGCATACCACAGATTCATTCCCCATCCCCTCCTTTCTGCTGCTCCGAGCCGAAGAGCGTCTGGAAGGGGGCGGAATGGAGCACGTCATCCGGCGTACCCACGGCCAGGATGCGCTTTTGGAGCAAAATCACCTTGTCTACCCGGTTCAGCGTCTGGAAATCGTGGGTGGAGAGCAGGATGGAGAGATCGTATTTCTCCCGAATCTGATCCAGCAGCTCCAGCAGCTGCTGCTCGCCCTCCATGTCCACGCCGCTCATAGGTTCATCCAAGATGAGCAGATTGGGTACCGGCTCCAGCGCCATGGCCAGCAGCACCCGCTGCACCTGGCCGCCGGAGAGGCTGCCCACCCGCTTGTCGATCAGCTCCTCGCCGTTGACCCGGGCAAGGCAGTCCAGCACCTTGCGCCGCAGCTTGGCCGGCACCGGCAGAAAGGCGGGCCACCGGGTGGTGGAGGCCACGAACAGATCCAGCACGCTCACCGGGTCTCCCGGGTCGAAGCCGGGGCTCTGGGGCACATAGCCGATCCGGGGCTTCTGAGCCCCCAGCACAGCGGACTGGAAGGAGATGGAGCCCTGATAGGGGATGACTCCCAGAATAGACTTGAACAGAGAGCTTTTGCCCGCCCCGTTGGGGCCGATGAGGGCGATCAGCTCCCCGCAGTGGAGGTGAAAGCCCACATCCTCCAGAATCAGATCCTCGCCCAGCCGGACGGTCAGGTGCTCCACCTTGAGGCAGCACTTGCCCTGGCAGCCCCCCCGGCAGT
Organism: uncultured Clostridia bacterium; assembly: GCA_945926565.1. Taxonomy (GTDB): domain Bacteria; phylum Bacillota; class Clostridia; order Oscillospirales; family Oscillospiraceae; genus Onthomonas. Next base: position 1,274 of record CAMELY010000068.1, read on the forward strand.
TGCGATGCTTTATTATTTTCATCGGTAGGCCTCCCAAATGGTCTGGATATTCTCCGCAATCGCCTGCTCGTAGGCGTCAATGGTGTCTCCCTGCTGGCCGCTCATCACCATGGAGAGGGGATGGACGGTTACGCCGCACTCCCGGCTGATGGTGTAAGCCGCCTTGTCCGAGCCGTTTACCTCGGTGAAGACAGCGGGGAGGCTCTGGGCCCCGACGATAGAAATCGTCTCCTTCAGCTCCCGGGCGGAGGCCTCGGAGCCCTCTTCCTCCTCAATGGCGGCGGCGATGGTCAGGCTAAAAGCCTGGGCGAAGTAGGAGAAGCCGTCGTGGAAGGTGATGATGGACTGCCCCGCCAGCGACTGGCACTGCTCACTCCCGGTAAGCCTGTCATAGAAATCCTCCAGCTCCCGGGCGCAGGCCTCGCCCCGGGTCTGATACTCCTCCGCCCGCTCCGGATCCAGTTGGGCCAGAGACCGGGCCAGGGTGCGGGCCATCTGGGCATAGTTCCTGGGATCCATCCAGATGTGGGGATCTTCCTCCTCGCTGTCGTGGTCGTGACCCGTCTCCTCGTCATGATGGTGGGCCTCTTCCTCATCGTGGTGGTGTCCGCCGTAGAGCAGGCTCACGCCCTGAGCGCAGTCGATGACGGTGCGGCCCTCCAGCACGTCATCCAGAAAGTCCTCCAGACCGGCGCCGTTGGAGACGATGACATCCGCCGCCTCCACCGCCCGCATGTCCTTCATGGTGAGGGTGTAGTCGTGGAGGCAGGAGACCTGCTGGTCAATGACCAGAGAGACGGACACTCCGTCCAGATCTCCGGCAATGGTGTTGGCCAAGAGGTAGACCGGATAGGTGGTACAGGCAATGGAAAATGCGTCCTGGGCGGCCCCTGCGCTTTTGCCGCAGCCTGTCAGCAGCAGAAGCAGGGCCAGCACCAGGGCCAACAGTGATTTTTTCATGCTTCAATGATCCTTAAATGAGATGTGATCCGGCTGGGCCTCCAGCAGCCCGCCTTTCTTGGACAGGGTGGCCAGGGAGATGGCGTCCTGGCCATATTTGGAGCGGATGCCGTCCATCGCCTGCTCCAGCCGCTTCAGTTTTTCCCGCTTGGGGGACTGCTCCGGAGCGAAGAGATCCATCTGCTCCCAGCTCTCGCCCGGAGTCACCAGGTTCTGACCGGTGACAGTGAGCATCCGGATGGGGACAGACAGCTTCCAGGAGGCCTGCACCAGCTCCAAAGCGGCCTGGGTGATCTCCCGGGAGAGGTCGGTGGGCAGCGGCAGCGTCTTCTGCCGGGTGATGGTCTTAAAATTGGCGTCCCGAATGGTGACCTGGACGCCAGAGCAGAGAAGCTGCTCCTTGCGCAGCCGCATGGCCACCTGGTCGCTGAGCAGCTCCAGTCCAATCCGTACCTGCTCCAGCCCCACCAGATTCTCCCGGAAGGTCATGCCGTTTCCCACCGACTTGGGAGGCGGCTGCTGTCCGGCAGGGATGACAGGGCTGTCCTCCTCGCCCCGGGCATAGGCGGAGAGCTTGGCCCCCTGGCGGCCCAGAATGCCCACCAGCGCCTCCGGGTCGAACCGGGCCAGGTCGCCGATGGTGCGCACCCCATACTGCTCCAGCAGCCGAGCCGCCGCCCGGCCCACAAAGAGCAGGTCGGTCACCGGCAGGGGCCAGACAATCTCCTGAAAGTTCTCCCGGGTGATCACCGTGGTGGCGTCCGGCTTTTTGTAGTCGCTGCCCAGCTTGGCAAAGACCTTGTTGAAGGAGACGCCCACCGAGATGGAGAGCCCCAGCTCCTCCTTGAGCCGCCGGCGCAGCTCGTCCGCCAGCCCTTTCCCGTCCGTGCCGAACAGGTGCAGGCTGCCGGTCACATCCAGCCAGCTCTCGTCGATGCTGAAGGGCTCCACCAGATCGGTATACTGTTCGTAGATGGCGTTGACCCTCTTGGAATACGCTCTGTATTTATCGTGGTGCGGAGGGAGCAGAACCAGCTGGGGGCACTTCTTCCTGGCCTGCCATACTGTCTCCGCCGTTTGAATGTGGTAGGCTTTGGCCGCCTCATTCTTAGCCAGGATGATGCCATGGCGTGCCTCCGGGCTGCCGCAGACCGCTACCGGCTGCTCCCGCAGCTGGGGATAGTCCAGCAGCTCTACTGAGGCGAAAAAGCTGTTCAGGTCGCAATGCAGAATGGTTCGCTCCATCTTCTTCCGTCACCTCCCGTACTCTACCATAAAATCGAACAGAAGTCAAACGACTGTTCGATTCATCACATGAGCATTTTCTCATAAATGTGCCGTCCTGTCAAGAGACAGGGCGGCGAGAGAGGAGAGAACCAAATATCTACAGCGCCAGCACCGGCTGCAGCTGCTCCCCATTGAGGGCCAGCCGGGCGGCCTGAGGGATCAGATCCATCCGGGCCACCAGAGAGTTGGGCTTGCCGACGGGGTCATCCTGGCGGAAGGGGACGAAATAATATCCCTTCCGGCAGAGCAGATCCCCCAGATTGCGCAGGGAGACGGACAGCCCGTCGTTTGTGGCGGGGGCCAGCAGCACCGGCCGGCCGTTTCGCAGGTGGGCCTTTGCCGCCATGGTCACCGCCGTGTCGGTGACCCCGCAGGCCAGCTTTGCCAGGGTGTTGCCGGTACAGGGGGCGATGATGAGCAGATCCAGCAGTTTTTTCGGCCCGATGGGCTCCACCTGGACGATGGAGTCCAGCACCGGATTGCCGCAGAGAGTCTCCAGCCGGGCCCGGAAGTCGGCGGCGGTACCGAAGCGGGTGTCCTGGCAGCCGCTCTGCTCGGATAAAATGGGGATTACCGTTCCCGCCTGGGGGACCAGGTCCTCCAGGGCGGCAAAGACCTGGGAATAGGTACAGTAGGAGCCGCACAGGGCGAAGCCTACTCTCGCGTCTTCCAGCTTCATAGCTCCAGCTCCTGCAAAATATGATAGATTGTGTCCCGGATAATCCGGCCGGAGGTGGCGGGAGCCGCCTTGCCCGGCAGGGACAGGGCCCAGATCACTTTGGTACCCAGCTGGGCGGCCGCTTTCAGGTTGACTCCGCCGGGCTTGGAGGCCAGGTCGATGACCAGACAGTCCTCCTTCAGATCCAGTAGCTGGGGAAAGTCCAGCACCCGGGCGGGTACGGTGTTGATGATCAGGTCGTAGGCCCCCAGCCAGCCTGTGAGCTGTCCGGTATGCTCGCTCTGATATCCATAGGCCTCGATCCAGGCTAGGTCGCCGTATTTCCGGGCGGAGACGGTGACCTTGGCCCCCAGGCCGTGGAGCCGGTGGGCCAGCACCTTGCCCAGCCGTCCAAAGCCGATGACCAGCACCCGCAGGCCGTACAGCGTGGTGGGCAGCTCCTCCATGGCGATCTGGATCGCCCCCTCCGCCGTGGGCACAGCGTTGGCCACCGCCAGCTCCTCCCGGGCGAAATAGTCCCGGAGAATCAGGCCCTTCTCCTCGGCCAGCACCCGCATGGGAGTGGTCACCTTGCCGGCACAGACCAGTTGTCCCGGGCTCAGCCCCTCCAACAGCTCAGATACCGGCACCCGCAGGTCGGAGAGGGCGGCGTTGAGCATCCCCTGTTCCGCCGTCACCGGCAGGGGGAGGATGACGCAGTCCGCCTGCTCCATCCCCTTCATGGTATCGGAACCGGGCAGCTGGCCGGGATCCGGACGCCGCTCCATGGCATAGGTCTGGACACTGTGTCCGTCCTCCTGAAGCAGTTGGGCCAGCTTCACCTGGCGCAGGTCACCGCCCACCACCCAAAAATTGAGTGCGCGACGCATCTCGTGTTCCACCATCCTTTCTCATGCTGAGATAGGACAGTTTATGCCCGGGAGAGGGGAGCGGTGACAGGAAAAGACCGCCTTTGCCCGGGAAAAGCCGGCTGAAGGCGGTCTGATTTATCTGATGGATTGGGCGAGTTATTTTCTGCAGGTGGGTTGAATTCTGATTTCCGTCCCAACGCAAATGACTGTGGCATTGGCATCATATTCTGAGCGGAGCCTGTTGTAAAGCACCTGACAGCAGAGGCCCGCAGGACCGGAGAAATGACCGATCAAATAGCGAGCCTTCACATTCTGATCCTCATAAAATACAGCTCCGTCAGTCAAAATCAGAGACACCGGCATAGGTCTCGGAAGCGCCCGTGCATAAGCGAAGCCCTGCTGAACAAACGCGGCAATTTGCCTCAACTGATCCGTATCCAGTCCAGAAGGGCTTCTCACTCTGCGCAGCAGCAGTAAGACGGCTCCAACTGCAGCCAGCAGCAGACACAGCCCAACGAAGATGTACACCTGTTCCACCTACTGACACTTCCCTGCAGCATACAAATACAACATCTGATGTATTATGTGGGAATATAATACAACATTCGATGTTCTTTGTCAACATCATTTGTTGTATTAGTGCATAATAAATGCAATTGGAAAGGGGGTATCCTCTTGCACTATTATCCACGGATGCGAGACTTGCGAGAAGACCACGACCTGACACAGAATCAGTTGGTCGCTTTACTGGGAATGCACAAGACCACCTACACAAATTATGAGCAAGGAAAGCGGGAGCCCCCTTTTGCGCTGATGATTCGGCTGGCAGAGCTTTACAATGTTTCACTAGACTATATTGCTGGGTTGAGCAACACACCAACGCCGCTGCGAAAATAGCGCACAATCGGCCACGGAAAATAAATCTCTCATACGAGAATATACGAAACAGCGCCCTGGAGCTTTGCCTCCGGAGCGCTGTTTGTTTTCCTGCAGCAGGTTCAGTTTTCAGAATCAGCCCCATCCAGCAGCGTCTCATAGGACACCTGAAACACCTTTGCCAGCGCCTTGAGCTCGTAGTCAGGGACAAAGCGGGTGCCGTTCTCAATGCGCAGGACGGTCAAATCTGTCACATCAAAGCCTTGAAGCTGGAGCCGCTGCGCCAGCGCCTTTTGGGTCAGCCCAGCCGCCTGACGGAGAGCACGAACTCTGGGGCCGATGATGTTTTTGCTTTTTCCATTCCAATAGATTCTCAAATGACAGCGCCTCGATTTCTAAAGATGAAGGTTATGTCTTATTTTAGCTCACAGAGTAAAACAAAAACTGCTAAAGATGAAGTGTAAAAGCGTTTCTGATTGTCCGCACATTCTCCCACCCCCACGGACCGCCTTAGACGGCTTTTTCCCGCCGGAGGGTCTATACTGTCTCTCACAGCCTGGACAGGCGGGGGAGGGGTTCTATGACGGTGGTCTATGTGGATACGGTGTTTGCACTCAACGGGGCGATGGACTATCTGCTGCTGCTCTCGGCGGCCAAGCTGTCGGCGGCCCCTTTCCGGCGGCTGCGGCTGGCCCTGGGGGCCGTTTTGGGCGGACTTTACGCCGTCCTGGTCTTTCTCCCGGGACTGGGCTTTCTCAGCCACCCCCTGTGGCGGCTGGGCTGGGCGGCAGGCATGGTGTTGACCGCCTACGGGCCCCGTCGGGGCAATCTCCGGCTGCTGCTGGTATTCCTCGCCCTGTCCTGCGCTCTGGCGGGGGTGCTCATGATGGTCTCCCTCTTCGGGCCCCTGGAGCTGTCCTACCCCCAGGGGATTGCGGTCACCGCCCCGGACGCCAAGGCGCTGCTGCTGGCAGGAGCAGTCTGCTGCTGTCTCTGCGCCACCGTTCTGCGGCGGCTGGCTCCGGAGCGGGGCGGCGGGCTGATTCCGGTGAAGCTGCGCTGGGACTGCCGTCAGGTGAGTCTCACCGCCCTCCGGGACTCCGGCAACCTGCTCACAGCTCCCGGGGGCTCCGGCCCGGTGCTGGTGGCCTACTGGCAGGCGGTAGCC